>JAJZKY010000221.1 GCA_021803885.1 Planctomycetota bacterium | reverse complement strand
CGGGCGGTTTATGTTTGGGTACTGCACTGCCCCGCGCGGCACATTACCGCCATGGTGTCGGATGGCAATGGCGGGGCGTGGGTGGCCAGTGAGGATTCCGGCATCTACCATTACCAACCCAATGCCAGGCGGCACTGGACATGTTACGACAAGGCCAATTCCCCCGGCTTGGTGAGCAACCATATCTGTTCGCTGTGTCTGGACGCCAAGAAGCGCCTCTGGGCCGGAACGGACCGGCACGGAGTCTGCGTGTTCAACGGTGTAAAATGGCAACATTACGGCCTGCTGGACGGCCCGCTGGGTTCGCATGTCGTTGCCATCGTATCCGATCCATACGGTAAATCCGTGTGGATGTGCACCGAAGCGGGTGTAAGCATTTATGAAACCGGCAAACATACATGGCGTTACATACCGCAGGCCGTTCCAGGAAAGTCAAATGGCCTGACCGCCAACGGCCTGCCGCCGAATCCGGATTGCGTGGCCTTCAATCGGGCGGGAGTGGCCTTTGTGGGCACGCAATGCAATGGTTTGGCCATCGGCTATCCCCCATATAACAGGTGGTGGATGGTTACGGGACCATGGCAAATTCCAATTACACCGTTTGGCAAGGGCCTGCCCAGCAGCCTGATCAACGCGGTGGCCGTTGGCAAAGGTGGCCGGGTGTACGTGGCCACGGATGAAGGCCTGGCGTGGAACAGCCGGAAGAACCCCTTTGCTTTTCAATACGAACGCGGTGCCGATTACGCCATGAAGGATAAGCAGTTATGGCATCCACCGCCCGGGTTTAAGATGCCGCCGCGGAAATTCCTGAGCCGTCTGCTGCCGGCCGATCACATCACATGCTTGGCGGTTGATTCACAGGGGAAATTATGGCTGGGCACTTGGCACAGCGGTCTGTGGACCAACGCCGCACGCGGTCCCGGAGCACCGGCGCAGGGGGATATAAAGGAAATGACGCGGGCGATCGTGCGTTTCAACACGGTCTGGCGCGCCCGCCGCGCGATCATGGCGCGATGGGCCAAAGCACACAAAACCGCAGCGGCGAGTTCTGCCGCAGCAAGGCCGCCCGCGCTGCCACCGCTGCCGCCGCATACGCGGTTCCAGGTGAATCGCCTGGATGTTTCGGCGGTTCTGCCGTTGGGTAATGGCGCGGTATTGATCGGGCACCACTGTGTCGGGGTGTCGGAACTTCGCCTGGCACCAAGTCCGTCGCAGCGGGATGGCGGTGTGATCGGGGCGTTGGCCTGGCTCGGGAGGCGGATGCTCTGGCCCCCGCAACATCCGAGTTTACCCGCACCCGCCAAGGCACCCACAACAGGCCAACTTGCCGCACTGTACCAAAAATTACTGCAAAATAATCTTCCTCCGCAGTCTAAGGAACCGCGGGTTATGCCTATTACCGATGACTGGCGGACACAGGGAAGCTGGCTGGGAAGATATGGGCGATATTGGGCGTGTTTATTCGCGTACATTCCGCCTCCCGGCGTCGGCGACTATGTCTGGGCACCGGGGTCGTTGGCATTGGATCACACGGAGGGAATCGGCCCTCACCACCGTATGCGAGCCAGAGGCCAATATCACCTGCCTGATGGTGACGCAGTCCGTTACTGGGTGCAGTGGCCATTTACCGCGCATCGCGGCTCGCTGGAACTGCCGGAGGTTTACTTCGACCAGTGTGTTGCTACCGGTGCGACAATAAGTAAGCTGGATCGCCGGCAATCGGAAATCGACGACCATGGTGAGACCTACCCGCCCACTTGGCAGGGGCCGGATTTATATGTGTACCTGCATATTCCAGCGGGTGCCTATACACTTTCATTGTACTTTAAGCAGCGCCACTTTCAGCGTCGCCGCAACCGCCTTTATCATATGGGTCGTGATCAGGTTATCTCGCTGATTCCATTGCCTGGACACTTTGATTTTGGCACGGTGTTAAATCCCAACACCGCCCCGCTGGCGAGCATGCGTGGAGAAGTCCAAAGCCGGGTGGTGAATTTTTACGGTGGGGTCTGGAAACGGTTCCTGATTCGCGGGCCGATGAAGTTGGCGATTCGCATAGCGCGGAACTATTCTGTGAACACGATCCTGTCCGGTGCAATGCTGGACCCACTGGCTGAACATCCGGCACCGTATTACTATGGCTACCGGGCTTGGCAGACGCATGAAAATCAAAGGAAAGCATTCCGCACCCAATTGGCGGTCGCATGGCGAAACGGCAAATTATCCGGTGATTCGTCCGTGGGTAGCGCTCGGTGGCGTCGGCATCCTGTTGATGATTCTACCGGCAACCCGCCAGCCAAATCTGCGAATAATCGGGGCGTTGCCATGGCAGCAGATATTATGCAGGCTTTGAATTTGCTGGAACATCGCGATCCGGCGGTTTGGGCGACCGACCAACGGTTGGCATATATTTCGGTTCTACGGTGGTGCGCAGCGTGTTACGGGGCAACCCCGATAAATCCCACCGTTGCTGCCGTTGCTGAAAAATGCTATTACCACCTGGGCTTGTTTTACAATTGGGAGTCAGCGGAAAAGTCGCGCGGCATGCTGACCTCAAGGCAAATTGAAAAGGGTCTACGATGGGATGGGGGAACCGTTAATTACAAAGGGCTGGAGTACACTGTGATTCGGCGAAGCATTGCCGCCCACAGCGCCACTTCCGGGGCGGCGGAAGCAGCCAATATTCCAGCGCCCGGTGTTTTCGGTTCACTGCGCCCACACAACGGCTCGGCGGCTCCTCTGGCGGTGCGTCTGGTGCGGATATTGGGGATTCCGCGCCATGGCGCAAGTTACCTGCCAATGCTTGCGAGGGTCTGTAACTACTTGGTCCGCGCCGTGCATCCGGGCGTGCGGCGGCCGATCCGAACGGCATTGGGTGGGGCGGTGCCGTTGGTAGCGAGGCTCGTTGCCGCAATTAACCGTGGCGCTCCGCCAACGCTTTTGAGGGAAAAAATTCTAAACACGATTACCCTTTCGGGCTACGACATCCCAAGACCGGGCGAGGGCTGGAAATACGGAAACGTGCGGGAGCGCCGGGCGCTTTCCGCATTCTTGGCGCAGCGGGGCGAGCAACTGCTTCGCTCCGGCAGTAGAACGACGGCCGCGCGGTGGGAGATCGCCTCCGTTATGCTCGCCAGCCAAGACGATGTCGCGCTTGGTACCGTCGGCGTGCTTGGGCGCTATTTGCCCGCAACTCCGGGTTCGCCCATGTATGAACCATCAGCGCTACCACGGGACATTGTCCGGAAACTGCGGGACATCTGCGAAAGGCGATTAAGCGACGACACCAGGTTTTATTTCAGGGCGTACGGGCTTGAGGCGCTTGCCCGGAAGCAGTTGGAACGGAAGAGATCTTTGCCGCCGGGCGTGCGGAAAGCGTATCTGGCCCGCTTGAGAGCGATGATCGGCAAGGCAGCGCGGGGATCGTTATCCCGCCAATATTTCTTCCTTCGGCGGATGATCGCGGTGCAGCGGGCATGGGGTCTGGGGACCCACTACCGGATGGCAACGGAAGCTGTCAATGCACTCGCTGGCTGGAGGCAGGCCCTGGTGCCGGCCCGCAAGCTGCCGTCGGCGAGTCGGAAGGCGCTACTGCGCTGGATTCGGGAGGCCTCGTTGGGGTCCGGCAGGACGGCGGTTCCAAGCGGGGAGGCTGGTCGGGGAGAACTGAGCGAATCGAGAATATTTTCGCCTTCCTGCACGGTGCGGGAGAGCGTGAATAGTGTTTTCTTTCAAGGAGTCTTTTATGCAAAGTCACACTAAATCCATCGTTCGTGCGGTGGTCCCGTGGATGCTCAACGGCGCTTTGGCGGCGTGTCTTCTCTGGGCAATAAGGGCTCAACCCGTGAATGCAACGGAACCCCATCCGTATGAGTGCTGCAATTATTACATGCTCGGGTGCCCATCGTCGTGTGCTTGGTCTCCGCAAATTCAGGAATACTGGATCGTCAAGGGGATCGGTTATTACGCATGCACATCACCCACCGGTAACGCCCTCGAGCAATGCGCAGCGGGCGCAAACGTCCACTGCGGTTCGTGGGTGGGGTACATCGAGCCGGGGTGCACCATCCCGTCGACGCTGTCAGGGTTTCTAAACCTTACAGGTTGCGGCTCGGGCTCGGACTATTGCGACTCGGTGGCCTCGAGTCGCGCCGCCCGGCCGGGAGAGGCGAACCTCCCGCATGGCATCGTAACATGTGTAGGTCAAAGCGGCTGGCTCTTGGCCTTAGCTAAAACGTCCCGATGACACGGTGCTGGGACAAGTAATGGCGAGCATCGACGGCGGGAAGTCCGGTTGAAAGATTTCGATTATGGCCCAGAGGAGTTTTACAGTGTTTTGCAAGACGATGCTTGAAGCAAGGAGTGCGGCAGCAATGCGGCCTTTACGGATTGCCGTCCTATTACTTGCATTATTCATTCTGATTGCGACCGGGGGCGTCGCTGTCCCAGCCCCCTCCACCAGTCCGCCGACAAGTTTATCAACGCCCGCACCTGAACTGCTCCATGGCATTACTAGGCGATTGCACAGGCTTCGGAACATTGTAGTAACTTATGATAGGCTTGATGATTACACTCCTCCTCGGAAACTTGTAGCAGCCATCACGCATAATCCAATCAACTCCAACCTAACGGTGAATGTAGGGCGGCGGCGATTGGCATGTCGGTTTTCGTTCCTGAACGGCCGGGCTTTTTACGAAAGCCGGTTTATTTCCGGGAACCGCAACCTTGGCCCCCTTCGCCAGATTCGCACGTATACACCACAGCGGGCGGAGTCGCTGATCTGGCACTTCCATTCACCAAATAAGCCAATGGGTGTAATCTACAATAGCGCTCCCTTGCCCCGTGTTTCGATTATCGACGCAGCGTTGGGGTTGCGGAGATTGGGTGCCGAGCGCTGGCTCACAAGAGATGATATCATGGAGATGCGTACCACGTCCGGGGCACGCAATTCCTTGGTGCTCACCCGTCCGCACGCTTCATATACCGATACGTGGATCTTCCAACTCAGGCCGTCACTTGCGATGATGGAGTTCCGGATCGCCGCGAATTCGGGTAAAGACCGATATCGGTATATTATAAAGTGTTCTAATTTTCAAAGCATTCATGGAGTTGACCTGCCAGGCAAGATCGTCGCAAGATCCCTGCCCTACGGTTTGCGCGGCGTGTGCTTCGAAACGGTTGTGCTCACGAATCTTCATTATGTATTGGGATCAAAGTTGAACACCCCCTCCAGCTACCGGCTGACATTCCCGAAAGGTTCAATGGTTGGTGACGCCCGGACCGGCCATACGTGGCTCATTGAGAGCCGTCCCCGTAAAATGTCAGACTCAGCCATCTATCGCCTATTGAAGCGGAGCGACAGCGGTGCGACAGGCATCCCGGGCGGACTTCCAGTTGAGCCGGTTGTGAAAGGTGGCGTGCCAGCCGGGCCCGGCTCTGGGGCAGTGAGGCCGTCTTCCGTGCTCGTGCCGCTGGGCGTGGCGGCACATCCGGTGCGGGCTTCCGGCGCATCGGGAAAATGGTTCTGGTGGATTGTCGTATTTTTCTCCGTGGCTGGTTTCGCAGTCGTCGCTTTGGTGCTTACGCGGAGGATCCGGCTTTGGAAACGTTGACCGAGAGGCATAACCGCGGGCTGATCCCCTCTTCGGCGTTGGTAGTGGCGTCGGTGCTGCTTATCGGTATTGCGGTTTCGGCGATATTCCGCGCGTTCGGAAGCCGAATTCCCGTGGGTGTGCCACCCAAAGTCCGCCTGCAGCATGCCCCGTTCTATTCTGGCGACTTTGGACGATTTGGCCCCCAAGAGCACCCCACGCTGGATTTCACATTGGCTAATCGATCGGGCCATGCGATAAAAATTGGAGAGGTCATTCCGAGCTGCAGTTGCATCACGGCGACTTGCTCGCCCCACACCATCATGTCACACGCATCAGCGACGGTTGCTGTCACCTACCGCGGATTCCCCGGCGTGTTCGGACCATTTGGCAAGTCGGTGGCGGTGATTTATCAAGCAGAACCCACCGGACGGCGGAAACTACTTCACCTGTATGTTCGCGGGGACGCAGTGTCTGATGTGCCAGTGCAGGTTTACCCGCAAACGGTGTATTTTGGAAATGTGGTGCCTGGTACCGGTGCCACCTCCAATCTCTATTTTCATGGTTGGCTTGGGCTGCTTCGGTCATTGCCAGAGGCGGTGTATATTTCTCCGGGACAGCCGTGCCGGCTGGTGTTACGAAAGATTGGGCGTTCCCGGGCAACCCGCGACAAGATCGTCCGGTTGATATTGGATGTTCCGGTTACGCAGCTCCCAGGTAGGTTCAGTTGTCCGGTCTCGTTGATCGGACCCGCCGTCGGAAGGGTGCGGGTCATGGTTGAGGGGTACATTCTAATCCGGAGGGCCACTGCATCAGCGGGCCATTCTAGCCGTGAGCCAACTAAGGCTGCGGACTTGATCCGGGCAAAGCCTGCGAATTGAACGCGAAGTTACGCGCGGATTCCTTTCAAGGAGACATGACAATGGGCGGGGACAACGTCTTCTCAGTGGTCGGCATCCAAGGCAGGTGCCTGCGGACATTCCCGGGCGGGACTGCAACCGCCGCGGGTGCGATCCTGATCGCTGCCGCTACGTTCGGAACATGGCAACCGGGCCATTATCCACTTTCGGTGCCGGGCCTTCAGATTTCGGCTGAGTCTGGCCCCGCGCTGATTGCCTTTGAAATCTTCCTCGGCCTGTGGCTGATCAGCGGGGCGTTGCCGACAGCGGCACGGAAAGTTGCCATTGGCTGTTTCAGCGCGTTTGCGTGTTATACCTTGTACGAAGCGCTCGCGGGTAAAACCGACTGCGGATGTTTTGGGCAGGTGCATGTGAATCCCTGGTTCACGATTGTTTTGGATATTAGCATTGTTCTGGGGCTTGTGTTTTTGGCCAAGCCGCCCGCGACACCATCGCGCTGGTCAAAACGTAAGTGGCCGGTCGCGGTTGCGGCTGGAATCGGCTTGGCCGTGGGCGTCGCTGCTGCGGCGTTGCACCCCAACCCGGCAATTGTCGCCAACGGCCTGGCCACCGCGGACTCCGGTAAACTGGTGATCTTGGAGCCGCACAAATGGCGTGGTCATCGGCTGGCGGTGCTGGCGGATATTGTGCCCAGGGGTACAGCTACTCCTACGACCTGCTGGCCCTTGACCGTATGCGGCTGCACAAATCCGGCCCCGGCGGATACCTGGTCAATTTTTCCAAGTGGAACTACTACAACATCGACACGGTGCACAT
>JAJZKY010000220.1 GCA_021803885.1 Planctomycetota bacterium | reverse complement strand
CGACTACGCCGGCGGGTATGCCGTGCGAATTTCCGCCCGGGAACTTGAGGCGTTCCTGGATCGAATTGAGGTGGATCCCGGCTTGGAGCTTTTATTGGAATATCTGGCCCAACATCGTGTTCCGGTGACGATTCTCAGCGACGGCATCGAGCGATTCATTAAGAGAATTCTGGCCCGCCGGGGGATTGCCCGTCTGGAAGTTTACGCCAATCGGATCGTGCAATGCGGCGAACGGTTGCGGCTGATATGTCCGCATTCGCAAACACATTGCCAGTCGGGCGCCGCCCATTGCAAATGCGCCAGCGCCGAACAATTAAGACGGCCGGGAAGACAGACGATTTATATTGGCGATGGCCGGAGCGATTTATGCCCGGCCCGTAAAGCTGACCGGGTGTTCGCCAAGGGCGTATTGGCCCGGGCGCTGGCGGTCGAACACATCGCCTATATTCCTTTTGTTTCACTGCGGGATGTCGCCTCGGCCCTCCGGCAGGCGTGGTCGACCAGGGCGGCGGTGATTTAACCGCACGATGGTGTGGCCGGCCGACGCGGAAGTCTTGGCGCGGAGAGCTGGACAAGATAAAAAGCGGGACAGTTTATCACATCGCCGCCGGATTGCCGGTGATAAACTCCCATCCCGGCGCACCGCGATGAACAAAAGAATATCCCGCCGCGCAGGGGGCCCGGATTTTTACGTCGATTCTCTCGCCGGCGAAGCCATTTAGAAAGACTTCAGCCATGCGGTTGCCCGTGCGAAGCCTTGGAAACTCTCATGCCAATAATATCGAAACTCGCTGTCCCTACCCCG
Source organism: Planctomycetota bacterium (assembly GCA_021803885.1). The sequence goes on along the minus strand of JAJZKY010000220.1, from coordinate 6,475 downwards.
GCGAATTTGAGGAAAAAACTCATTCGGGCCGTGCAACGGCTCCAGCCGCAAGCGGAAAGTCTGCTGGCGGAAATTGTCCGGATTCCCAGCATCAGCGGGCGGGAAAAGGCCGTGGTGCGACGGTTGGCCCAATGGGCGCGAGCATGCGGTTTTTCCGTTGACGTGTTCGAAACGGATGAGAAATCGCTGGCTGGTTTTCCCGAAGCCGCCGCCGGCCATCTCCCCTTAAAAGGTCGGCCCACCCTGGTCATCCGCCATCCTGGCCGGGAACGGGGCCGCAGTCTGCTGTTCAATGCCCATAGCGACGTGGTTGCCGCGCCGGAACCGGAACGCTGGCGGCACGGCCCCTGGTCTGGTTTCATGGCCAGGGGCCGCCTTTATGGTCGCGGCGCCTGCGATAGCAAAGGCCCGCTGGTCAGTGCCCTGCTGGCGATGCAGGCGCTGCGTGAAATTGCCGCCGGTGCCGACGCGCCGCGCGGCGATATCCTGCTGGAATTGGTTCCGGGCGAAGAAGATTGTGTCGGGCTGGGCACGCTTACCAGTCTGATGCGGGGTTATCGTGCCGATGCCGTGGTGATTCTCGAACCGACGGAGGGCCAACCACGCTGCGCATCACGAAGTGGCCTGCGATTTCGCATTACCGTCGCCGGCCGAGCCGTACATGGAACACTTAAGTGGCTGGGGCGCGACGCCATTGCGGATCTGCGGCGTGTTCTTGCGGCCCTGGAGCGAATGGAACGGAAATTCAACCGGAAAAAATCAAACCAGCTCTTCGCTGATTATCCTATTCTACGGCCAATTACAGTGGATCAAATCCAAGGCGGTTCCTGGCCGGGCATGGTCTGCGATCAGGCCTTGTGCACGGGGTATTTCGAACTTCCGCCCGATGAGGATATTTCCGTCTGGAAACGCAGATTTCAGCGGGAGCTTGAGCAACGCATGGGTAAGGCCTTCGCCGCCGGCGATATGAAGACGGATTTTATTGAAGAATACTCCGGACACGCCACGGCGCCGGAGCACCCCCTGTGCCGGCTGGCCGAACGAATTTTGCAAATAAACGAACGAAAGCTTGCATGGAAGGGCTGGAAAGCATTTAATTCCGGTTGTGAAGCGGGACTGCGCTGGCGGCGCCAGGGCGTTCCCACGCTGGTGTGGGGACCGGGCAGCCTGGAGCAGGCGCACGCCGTTGACGAATTCGTGGATCTGGCCGCCGTTCGGGATACGGCGGTACATTTGGCGTTGCTGGCGTATTACTGGACGCATGATAAGGAAAACTCCTGATGGGCGACGTACCAACCCAAACGGCCCCTCTTGGATTGGCGGACGCTTCGGCGGCCGAGCAATCGCAGCGGTGGTTCGCCCGTGCCCGGCAAGTTCTCGCCGGTGGAATCAGCAGTTCCGCCCGCACCACCACCACCGGTTCCTGGCACTATCCACTGTATCTCACGCATGGTCGCGGCTCACATATTTGGGACGCCGACGGGCACGAATTCGTCGATTATCTGCTTAGTTATGGCAGTGTGATCCTGGGCCATGCCCACCCCGGCCTGATTCGCGCCGCGGACAAGCAGCTTGCGGATGGTACGATGTTCGGCACGTGCAATATCGTGGAAGTGGAACTGGCCGAACAGATATGCCGCATGGTTCCCGGCGCCGAGCTGGTCCGCTTTTCCAACTCCGGTTCGGAAGCCATCTGCGGAGCCATTCGGGCCGCCCGCGGCTTTACCGGCAAGAATCGCGTGCTCAAGTTCGAGGGACATTATCACGGTTGGGTGGATGTGCTGGCGGTAAGCAACCGGCCCACCGCGGCGCAAGCCGGTCCGCTGGACGCCCCGGCAAGTTATCCCCATTCGCCCGGCATACCCGCCGGCGTAGTCGGCGACGTGATCATCGCCCCCTTCAATGACCGCGATCGGACAAGCCGTATTATCGAAAGCCATGCCTCCGACCTGGCCGCCGTGATTCTGGAACCCGTTGTCGCCAACAACGCCTGCATTGAACCGCAACCCGGATTTCTCCCGTGGTTGCGGGAGCAATGCGCGCGGTTGGGAATCATCCTCATATTTGATGAAATCGTCACCGGCTTCCGTCTGGCGCGAGGCGGGGCGGCGGAGGCATTCGGAGTTACGCCCGATCTGGCGGTTTTCAGCAAGGCGCTCGGCGGCGGGTTCGCGATCAGTGCTTTTGCGGGCCGGCGCGACATCATGGAATTGATCGGCGCCAATACTGTCAAACACGGCGGAACCTACAACGGCAACCCGCTCTGCGCCGCGGCCGCCCTGTTCACTCTCCGCCAGATCGCCCGTCCCGGTGTTCTGGAATCCATTCATGAACATGGCCGGGCGTGTATGGAGGCCATCCGGAGAAGCAGTCGGGATTGGAACGTTCCGTGCGTTGTGCAGGGGAGTGGCGGCATGTTTCAGGTGGTATTCAACCGCGACGGCAAGCCGTTGCGTCATTATCGCGATCTGAGCGGCGTGGATATGGCCCGCTACGGCGCGTTCCGCCATGCCCTGCTACGCCAGGGCGTGCATCTGAACGGTTCCGGGTCCGCGTGCTGGTTCATCAGCACGGTACACAGCGCCGACGATCTGGCTATTGCCACGGCGGCGATTGAAAAGGCCATGCGCGCCGTCCGATGAATCTTGTTGGGGCGCAAGGGCCTATCCGGGCAGGCTCTAAACACGGGAGCATCTTGGAACAATGATACTGGCGTCGCTTGATTCCCTGGCTGACCGAATACCGCCGGTTCTGCTGGCGAACTTTTACGAGCGCCTTCCGGACCGGCTGATTGACCAGGTTCGAACCGCGCGTTTTCGGCGGACGCTTCGCTGGGTAGCGCAGCATTCGCCGTTTTATCGCGCTGCGTTTCGGCGGCTGGGCATTGATCCACGGCAGGTGAAAACGCCGGGGGACCTCGGCGATTTTTTTACCACTCCGGAGGACATCATTGCTGATCCGGAATCTTTTTTATGCCGCCCCCCCGCGATTGTCTTTGAATCTTCCGGAACCAGCGGACGCAACAAGCGGATTTATTACGATCAACGCGAGATGGAGCAGATGGGCCAGGTGATGGCCGCCGGACTACCCATGATGGGCATCGGCCCGGAGGATCGCGTCGCCAACGCCTTCGACTTTTCGATGTGGATTCCCGGAATGTTGACGCATAACGCCTTGATGGCGGCGGGTAATTTCTGCATGGCCTTCGGAAAGGTCGATCCGGTGGAAGTATACCGGCGGCTGCGGACCTATCGCTTCAATGTTGTGATGGGGGAACCAACCTGGTTGATCCGGCTCACCGAGTTGGCCGAGCGCGACGGCTCTGTTGCGTTGAAAACTCTCGTCGGCGGCGCCGAAGAAATGCCCCCGCGAGGCCATCGGCTGGATGCATAAGGTGTGGCGGGGCGCCATCGTGCGCATGTGCTACGGCAGTGTGGAACTCGGCAGCGGTCTGGGTTATCAACCCTGTGATTTCGACGGTTATCATCTGGATGACATCGACTTTTACCATGAGGCGGCGGACGTAACTCCGGACGGTTACGGGGAACTGGTTTACACCACCCTAAGGAGGCGCGTCATGCCGCTGATCCGTTATCGTTCGCGCGACGTGACGCGCCTGATCCCCGGACGCTGCGCCTGCGGACGTAAAGGAGCGCGAATGAGCCGCCTGCGCGGACGCCGGGATGAAATCGTTGTGGCCGGCGGCGGCAATCTGTATCCGCTGATGTTCGAGAATATCCTGGCCGGCGTTGCCGGCTTGACGCGCGATTGGCAGGTGGTTCTCCGCCTCCAGAACCTGCGAGAGGTGATGGAAATCCACGTGGAATCTCTGCGGTTGGACCACGAAGAACTGCGCCGGGAAATTCTCGCCCGCGCCGCCACCCAATACCCTGATTTGATGAAGAATCTTGCCCTGGGAATATTCCAGTTGCGTGTGTTGATCGATGCGCCCGCGGAGCTGCGCACGAGCCGCAAACTCAAACGTCTGGTTGATCTACGCTATGATAATGACGGTCATGGGTCCGCCACCCGGGACGGCCCGGCGGCCGCACTTGTGGTCAAGTAGGAGCTGACACATGTTCAGACGAACTGCGGCGCGGCTGCTGATTGTCGGAGACAGCATCACGCTGGGGGTCGCCCAACTACGTGGCGAGCAGATCGACGCGTTTGTGGATCGCTGCTACGTGGACATCCTGCGCGAAAAGCTGCCCCATCTGGACATTCGCATGGATGCGGAAATTCACCGCACCACCACGGAGGCGTTGCGTTTGATCGACGGCCTGCTGCGACAACACCAACCGACGATGGCTCTGCTGATGCTCGGTGGCAACGACGTGGACGTGCAATGGAAACGGTTTGTCATCAGCCAGGGGCGCATTGTCCGCAGCCGGGTATCGCTGGAGCATTACACAAACAATCTTCAGGTGCTGGTCCAGAAGGTTTTAGATTTCGGCGCCACCCCGATTCTCACCGATATGCCCAACCATTGCCTGGCTTTGCGCGGTCCTTATCTTTCGATGCTAAGCGGCAAAAATGTGACCGCCCTGATTGCCGCGCATGGCGGCCAGCCCGTGTCCGACGCCGGACTTGTTGAATATCGTCTGGCGGCTGAACAGATCGCCCGCGCCGTCGATTGCCCGTTTGTCTCCTATGGCACGGCCTTGAGCCGCCAACCACCCCTGACCGTTTCGAGCCCGGATGGCGTGCACCCCAATTCGCAGGCCCACACCATCATCGCCGCCGAGTTGGAGCCTGTTTTGTCTTGTCTCATTGGTTCGAGTCGCTCCACTCTTTCCAAGAGCAGCGTGTAAGCGCGCCTCCGCCGTCGCCGACAAAAATGCCTGGGCTTTAATCCAGACGAAAATCCTCTCCCAATTGTTCAAGCACTTTGTTGAGTGCTTTGAGGACATCATCACCTGGAGATTTTCCGCCATCGCCAATCTCAAGCCGCACGTGGAACTTTAACGCAACTCCGGCATTGGCGCTGACAGCCAAGAGATCGGGAATCAATTCGGCCAAATCCTGCACTTGTGAAGGCTCAAAATCTGCGGACACCATTCGTACCTGCGCAGCCGGGGGTACGGTATTCGCGCCGCCGGACGAGGTCGAGGCAGCGCTCCGACTGGAGCAAACTTTCAGCTTCACTCCTTGCGCCGCGGGCAATTCACAAGGCCAGGCCGCAGAACCGTCGGCTAATTCGATGAACCTTGCCTGCAGCGCTCCGCCAATCACGTCACGCGCCGCCTTCCAGGGGAGATTCCGCCCCGCTTTCTGCGAAAGTGCCGTCAGAATTGCCAGAGCCGTCGTGACGCCGCCTTGCCATGCCACGGGCAGATTTTCCGGCAGGATCGCCGCCGCCGAAATCGGCTCCGGAGGTATGCGCAATAAGGCCGCCGAGCTTAACACGCCTGCGGGAATCGGTTCGCCCAGCAGGCTCGCCGGACCGGAAAGCAACCAGACTTTGCCACTGGCTACGGCCGCTTCGATTGCCGAATTCACGACTTGAGCCGCCGCCTTTGGAACCGGAACCGCGTCGGTGAAGCCCCCTTTATCCACCTGCACCGATTTGCCGCCGCGGAAATAATCCAGAACCGTCTGGACACTCAATTCGCCGCCCGACCAGAGTCCCGGCAAAATACCCGGCGCCAGCAGTTCGCCGGGAATCTCCGCCAACTCTGCCGCCTCTGGAAGCACCAATTCCATCGCCGGATCCGCCAGCGCGGTATCATCAGGGCGGCAGCGCCACCATGTGCGGAACGTGCGATCCGGCCGCGTAAGGCGCAGTACGAAGGCCCCCTGCACGCAACCATCCACCAGCGTGTCCACAATCGCCTGCGACTTGAGCATCTTCGGCAGGTGCGGAAGCTGCGCAAAGGCGCCGGCCAAGTCCTTCACCCGCCGGCTGGTTTCGCCCTGTTTCCACAAGCTGTACGGCCCACCGGGCAATAATGCATCCGCTGTTACCGGCGTATCTTTCACACGCGAGCGGTTATCCCGCTTGATCGTTTCAAAATGACCGTCTTGCGTCACCGTAATCTTGAATGCCTGGGCTTCATTCTTTTCCGATACCGTCACCACAATGCACCAAGCCTGGCAAATCGCTTCCGGCACGCGGCGCTTGGCTTTCTCCAGGTTGATGCGCAGTGTTTCCATCCGCGCGATGTCAACTGTCCCTGTTGCTGCTGTTTCTCCGCTGCCACCCGGCGCCAAGTCTTGGCGCACTTTCTCCCAGGCCAAAAAATCACGCACGGCTGCTTCGGCCAAACCCAACCCATCGCGCGAAGGAACAAGTAATAGAACCGCGTTGCGGAACACACGCGGGTTGTCAGGTCCGGTCTTCTCATCCAGGAATCGCCTGGCTTCGGCGCTCGGCTTGCCTGAATCTGATGCGGCGGTCGGCGGCATGATGGCGTAATGAAACAGCCCATCGTCTTCGACATCCCGCGGTCTGGCGGGCAGCGTATGCACGCGCACG
>JAJZKY010000219.1 GCA_021803885.1 Planctomycetota bacterium | reverse complement strand
ATCGGCGCTCTTGTGCTCCTTCAGCAGTGTCCGTCCCAGCACCGAGTACGCCCGTGCCGCGGCATTTGTGTTCTTCGGATAGCGTTGGATGATCTCATTCGCCAGCTTTTCCGCGCGCGCCAGCCGACCCGAATGCAGTGCCAGCTCTGAATACTCCACCAGCAGTGCCGGTGAATTCGGCGCAAGCTGTAAAGCCGCGTCAAAGTTCGCCGCTGCCTTCTCATACTCGTTGCCGTGTGCCTGGGCAATCGCCAGCTCGCCCAGCGCGTCCGCCAGAAAAATCCGGTACTGCTGCTTTGCAGCCTCCCATTGATGCGCAGCCTGGTACTTCTGCGCCGTCGCATAGTGGTACTGCAATATCTTCTCGTTCTGGATCTCCACCTGGTTCGCCGATTGCGGAGTCGCCGCCCGCGCCGCTGGCGCCGCGAACACAAACACAATGCCTGCAGCGCACCATGCCCGTCGAAACAGAAACTTGTAACGTGGATTCTTTCTGGAAAACTTCATACCGCCTTCTTGCTCATCAGTCATGCACGTACCCGTCCTTGCCCGAAATGGATCGCGAATGGGAAGAGCAATTATGCGCAGTGTAAATCAGCACCGCGCACAGGTCCTCGGGAAAAAATAAACCGGAAGACGGTGCGGAGTCCGTCTTCCGGCAAGGAGGGACAACGTTAGGTTGGAGCGAATTCCTGTGGACTGACCCCGAAGCTTTGGCACCCTGCGTGGCTTCTCCGCGAAGAAAAGCCACGCATGCCGAACTCGGGTGAAACACAACCACAGGAAACCAGTTCTAGAACATGTACTTTACTGACAGTTCCAGGGTTCTCTGGTTCGGTGCACCGTTCTTCTGGTCCAGAACACCGAAGTTGTTCGGATTTCCGGACGGGTACGAGGCCGCCAGCGGTTCGAAGTTGTTCGTCCCGTAAGGCACCTGGTAGTGCAGGCTCAGCTGGCTGCCGCTGCTGAACTGCCGCAGCGGATGGTTCAGCCAGTTGAAGGCCTGGATCCGGAACTCTGCCGTCTGATCCCGCCACACATGGAAATCCTTGTACAAGGACATGTCACTGTCGAAGTAGGGAACCATCGTGTAGGGCTCGCTCACCGGGCCGTACTGACCAATCTTTGGCGGGGTGAAGCACGAGTAGTTCAGGAGCTGGTTGTGGCCCACATGCGCTTGCGGATTGCATGTCACCAGCGGGGTGATGTCAATTGCTGCATTGGTGCCGTAGTAGGTTGCCTGGCTCAGGCCGGGACCTGTAGCGCCGTTCGGCAGCGGATTCGTCTTCGAAACCGGTGCCCCGTTGTAAGGTGCGTACTGCAGTGACATTCCAAAGTTGGGATTATTGACCGACGTCAGGAAACCGCCCGACTGCCAGGTCGTGATGTTCGAGAGCGTCCATCCGTTGGCAGCACCACGCAGGAACAGGTTCTGTCCCTTGTACGGATGCTGGAAGGTGTACGAACCCGAGAAGTTGAACACATACCGGCGCGTTGTCGTCGCAGGTCCATAGTTACGACGCAGGTGGAACGCGTCTTCACTCATGTTCGTGCTCAGGTTGTTCTGGTAGGTCCAGTTCACGTTGAAGGTGGCATGCGAACCACGCCGCTCCAGGGCCATCTGCAGAGCGTCATAGTTCGAGTAACCGGCCGTGTCCAGCATGTACACGCTGTTGCTGCCGTACTCCCGGCCGTATGGCTGATAGTCGGCGTAGCTGTTGCACACGTTGCCGCTGCAGGTTGCCGTCACCTGCTCCGGATTTTTCGCCGTCAGGTGCGTCACCGGATCCGGCTTAAAGAATGCCCCGATGGGCACTTTGTTCTGGTCGTCAAAGGCGCTGAAGCCACCACCCGACAGAGCCTGGCCGCCGATCGGCAGGTTCTCCGCGTGATTGCCCACGTACGCAACTTCCAGCAGCATCTTGGAAGGAAGCTGCTGATCCACCGTGAGGTTCCACGCGGACGAGTCAGGGATCTGATCATCCAGTGGATTCACGGCATAGATGCCGGCATTCACGCAGGGATTGCTCGGACTGCAACCATTCGTGTAGTTCGGAATCTGGATGCCCGGTGCGCCGCCCTGTCCGGGAAGGCCACCGGCCACGCCGGCTTCGCCAGGTTGCCCCATCGTAATGGCATAACCCGGAGTCAGGTTGTATCCCAGGATCTGCTGCGAAGTCGCCAACTGGTTCGTGTAGTTGTTGTACTGATCTCCGAAGCGGAAGATGCCCCACCCGCCACGGACCAGCGTCTGACCATTGCCAAACACGTCATACGACATGCCGAAGCGCGGCGTCAGATACGCAAACCGGTTCGGCATACCGCTCGACGGAATACCAGGATCGACTGCATGCCAGCGGACGCCGGGATCCATTCGGCCGGCATTGAAATCCGACTGCACCAGCGAAGGTATGAACACCGCCTCACCCAGCTTGTTCTTGTCGTACCAGTGACCGAGGTGCTCGATACGCACACCATACTCAAGCGAGAGCTTCTTCGTCGCGTGCCAGGTGTCGTCGTAGTAGGCGGCGAAATCGCCGTATGCCATTTCCACGTTTTCGAACTTGTTCGTCTCGTTGTAACCCGTGGCAATACCCATCAGGAAGTTCGCCGTCGGGTTCAACGGAGAACCTTCCACTTGCCCCGTCACAACGTTCGGAAGCACGGTCCCGTACATGTTGAAGTTGCCAAAGTTTCCGTTCGGCGCGTCGCCAAACTCACCCTGGTCGTTCGTAACCTCTTCCATGAATCCACCCATCTTGATGGTGTGGTTCTTCACCTGCCAGGTCACGTTGTCCGCCAGCGACGGAAGTTCCTTCTTCACAAGATACTGATGAGAGGGATTATCAAAAATATCGCCCTGCGAGAAATCAGGGAAGGTTTCATAGCCGGCCGTGCTGTAGGAAGGCAGCACGTTCGATCCGGTATTGAAGAGGGTGCCGTAGGGATAGTTCAGTCCCGAACGGGTCGCTGCCGAGGGATTGTTCGGGCCGACCGGGGCATTCAGATAGCCCCAGGCCACGATCAGGTCGTTGGTCAGGTTCGGACCAAAGGTGTGAACCAGGTGACCGGCCAGGGCCTTCGTGTAGTACCACTGCGTAAGGCCGCCGCCCGGATACGGAATCGAAGCATAGGGCGTCCAGTAAATGTGCGCGCCGTTGCCCTGCGTCAGCTCAGCCGTGTACCCCTGCTGATACGAAATGAACATCTGCGTGTTCGCTGACGGGTCATAGTCCACGCGGATCCTGTACGTCCAGCCATTCACCGTGCCCGGAATCACCTGGTAGTAGTTGTAGCCGCCAGGCGTGGTTGCCGGGTTTGAGTTCGCCTTCGGCCAGAAGCTCGAAAGCACCTTGGCGGCCGGGCTCAGGTACTGCGAAGGAATTGTGCTCTGGCTGCCACCGGTGCCGGTCAGAACCGTTCCATTCGGCAGAACCGTTCCAGCCAGATCGTTACAACCGCTGTCCACTGTGTCGTTGATGTTGCTCGCCCCGAGACAGAAGGACGAGTTGGCAGCCGTCGGCCCGAAGTTTCCGGCCATCATGTCCGGCGTAGGAATAAAGGACGTCAGAACATTCGCATTGCCGGTATCCTGCAAATCCCGCTCATAGCCGAACCAGAAACGCAGCTTCTTGTGCGTATGCGGTACCGGTCCACCCACGTTGAAGCCAGGATAGTAGTAGTGAGCGCTGCCACGCGGCAGGCCCTGGTGATTGCTCTGCCAGTCGTTTGCGTTCAGGACATCGTTTTCCGCGTAAAAGTAGCCCTCGCCGTGATACTGCGCGCCACCGGATTTGCTGATGGTGCTGATCAGAATCGGACCAAACGGCGACTCGGCGCCGAAGTTCGATGTTTCCACCGTGACTTCCTGCGTCATGTCAGGGTTAGCCGATGACATCGCCTGGCAGTTGCAGCCAGGGTCGGTCACGTCGACGCCATCCAGCAGCTGCGTCGTGCCGCCGCGATACGGAGAACCATTGGCAACAATACCGATGCCCACCGTGCTCGAAGTTGCAGTGTGCACCTGCGTAAATGCCGTCGTGTTTCCGATCCCCTGCGGAGTCGTCGTCACACCGGGCAGAATCTTGATCAGCTGGGTAACGTCGCGGGCACCCAGCGCCAGCTTGTGAATATCCTGCGCTGTCAGTACCGCCGCATGTTCGCCGTTGATCGTCGGCAGAATCTGCGTCGTCGTGTGCACTGTGATCGTCTGCGCCGCACTGCCTACCGTCAGCTTGATCGCCGGCAGTCCAGCCATCGAGCCTGCGTTCAGCACGATGCCGCGCTGCACATAGCTCTGGAAGCCCTTCGCATCCACTGCAAGGTCATACGTGCCCGGCAGCAGAGCCGTCATCGTGAACGCGCCCGCTCCGTTGCTTGTGGTTTTGCGCTGCGCCCCCGTGACGGTATCCGTCAGCGTGATCTGCGCGCCCGGTATCACCGCACCGGTCGGGTCGGTAATCGTGCCAGAAAGACTCGCCGTCGTCTGCGCATGCAGCCCCGGCACACACATCATGAGGCACATCATCGCAAACAACACGCCCCATACCTTGATCTTCAGGCGAAGACCCCTCGGGCCTCCCGCCCAAAGACTCGGGTGAGCTGTTCCTCCCCCGCGTCTCCCCATTCCAACTCTTTGCATACTGTTCTCCTGAAGCTGTCTGTTCCTTCTATCGACGTCACGGCCGGCCTTCGGCCGCGTTCGTTCCCTTTTCGCCAGTAAGACCTTTTACTAAATCTGTCTGGTAATCCGTTTTACTAGCGCAGGCCATTCTTTACATGGCCAAAAGTACGCCTGTCAAACGTTTTTTTGTGGATTTCGTGGCTTCCATTTCACCCACGTCATGAACCGCGCGAAACACCGCTGATTGCGCTGGTTTTCACACGAGGACATGCCCAGGAAAAATTGGCGGAGGAATCTGGAAAATCAATTTTCTCGCTGAGTTTTGCCTCGTCGATAGGAAGCGTATGTTTATCAAACAGTAAATTAGTGTTTACTCATTAATTATTAGGTGAAGGGGAAGCTACATCCCCCGCAATATCGCAGGCACCGGCCGCGGCGGCCCCGAGTAGCACCCCGGCATCCTCGACCCCGGAACCACCCCTACTCCCTGCAGAATGCAGTAGTACCGGTCCGCCTTCAGGTTCGTCACCACCTGCTTCTCGCCCGTATCCCACGTGATGATCACCTTGTCCACCGTCGTGTGCGTTCCCAGCCCAAAATGCAACCGGAATTCGCTCTGCGACAGGTAGCTGCCGCCGCTCCTCACTTCCTGCAACTCCGAGAGCCCGCCGGCAATCACCTGCACTCGCGCATTCAGCGCCAGCAGGTTGCCCTTGTCCTTCGCGCCGGCCAGTTGCAGGCTGATCCAGTGGTTCTTCGGATTCGGTTCCACCCGCAAAATCATCGGCCCGCCCACCAGGTTTTCCACAACCAGCTCCAGGTGCCCGTCGTTGAACAGATCCCCCACCGCCATCCCGCGGCTCACCTGCGGCTCCTCGATCGCCGGACCGGCCAGCTTGCTCACATTCAGGAACGTCCCGTTCTCCCGGTTCAGGAACAGCAGCTTCGGCTCGCGGTATTTCGTCCCCACGTCTTTCGAATCCACCTGCGGATACACATGCCCGTCCACCTGGAAAAAGTCCGGCCAGCCGTTGTTGTTCAAATCCACAAAAGCATCGCCCCAGCCCACGTACGACTGCGTCGCCGCCTTCAGTCCCGCGCGATCTGACACGTCGGTGAAGTTGAAATTCCCGTCGTTCCGCCAGAGCGTCGTGTACTCGCCGCTGAAGTGCGAAATCGCCACCGAGAGCCGGCCCGTATGCAGGTAATCGCCCAGCGCAATCCCCATGTTGGCCTGCTCGTAGCCGTCCCCGTTCAGCGCCAGGCCAGACAGATAGCCGATGTCGGTAAAGTGTCCTTTGCCGTCGTTTTTGTAGAGATAATTCGGCTCCCCGTCATCGCCCACAATCAGGTCCACCTTGCCGTCTCCGTAGAAATCCTCAAAGGTGGCGCCCAGCCCGAAATAGTGGTTCGGATCGCTGACGCCGGCCTCCTTCGATACATCTGTAAACGTGCCGTTCCCGTTGTTCTTGTACAGATTGTCCGGAGATCCCGGCAGCCCGCGCGGCCCGCACTGCACCGGAATCCCTCGATACATGCATGTCGGCTGCGACCCCAGCTTCGGCAGGTCGTGCAGGTTCAGGTCCACATAGTGCGGCACGAAAATATCGTCCCAGCCGTTGCCCAGGTAATCGCCAAAAACCGCCCCTGTGGCCCAGCCATGGTCCCCGCTCAGCCCCGCCTGCTTCGTCACATTGGTGAACGTGCCGTTCCCGTTGTTCCGATAGAGCACCACGCCGCCAAAGCAGCTCACCAGCAGGTCCGGCCAGCCGTCGTTGTTGTAGTCGCCCACCGACGCGCCCATTGCCCAGCACGGATCGCCGACACCGGCCTGCTTGGTCACATCCGTAAATGTGCCGTTGCCGTTGTTGCGATAGAGCGCGCTGTAGGCCGGAACACCCTGCAGATACTGCGACACCGTCGGCGCGTTCGTAAAGTAGATCGAGGGGTAGCCGCTGTGGTTGTAGTCAATCAGCGCCACGCCGCCGCTCATCGACTCCACGATGTATTTCGCCGTCGTCGAAGAGTTATGCACAAAGTGAATGCCCGTCTTCGCCGTGATATCCACCAGCTTCGGCACATACGGATTCACCGCTGGATGGGGCGCCGCCTTCGCCACCGCCGCGCTCTGCTCCGCCCACATCCGTACCGGCACCATCAGAACGCACACCAGCCACAGCATCCAAGCCCTTTTCCAGCTCAACCCACCCACTCCTCTTCGACTGTCTCAGAGTAGACGAAGCCCCCATTGCTTGCGAAGCCGGAATCGCTCTCGCCGACGCCGCGATGGAATTCCGGCTTCGTGACGGGCTCCCGGTAGCGGATTCCCTTCAGATATCTCCCGAAGCCACGACACCCAGCCTGGCCTTCCCCGGGCGGGAAAAACCGCGCAGCACACCGCTAAGTCAGCAGACACCTGAAGGAAAATCCGCCCTACAGCGTTTTCAGTTCAAGTCTCTACAACTTGGACACCGTCCGGTGGCTTTTTCCTCAAGAAAAAGCCACACCAACCGCTGTCGGTCTGTCAACGTATGAACTGAAAACGCTTTAATTCCCCGCGTCCGCAATTGGCTGCATAGAGAATGGCGTCGTTGAGCGGATGAGCCGTACGGGGCATCATCAGGAAGCCAGTATTGCCGCGCTGCGGAGCGAGGTTGGGGTC
>JAJZKY010000218.1 GCA_021803885.1 Planctomycetota bacterium | reverse complement strand
GCAAAAGACAGCAAGAACCAGTGCTGCGATCACCGCGTGCCACAAAAGGACGATACAGACCGGTGTCGCAAACTCGATAATGATGCCGCCGATCATCATGTAACGCGCGCCCCCTAAGGGCGACGATTCGGCCTGCTTTATGGCTTGGTCCCAATGGACGATCTTGTCTAGCCCGCTGAACGGAAACAAGATCACAAGGCACAGGCGTGCCACCATCGCGACTGCGGTCATGGGCGCCTCCTGACACATCGTGCGGCTTGCGCGCAAGGCATGTGGTTAGCCCAGCCGCGCAAGGATGCAATCGGCCACGCGCAGGGCGTTGGCGATTATCGTAAGCGTCGGATTGACGGCGCCTATGGACGGAAAAAAGCTCGCGTCGGCGACATACAGGTTGTCGATCTCGTGGGTTTTGCAGTCGACGTCGAGGACCGAGGTCGCGGGGTCGGTCCCGAAGCGCAAGGTTCCCGCTTGGTGCGCGGTGCCGGCCATCGGGATGTCTTTTGTAAGATAGAGGCTGCGCTCCATAAGCCGCGGATGGACATCGATGGACCCGAGGAGTCGCTTTAGCTGCCGGCGCAGGCCGTGATGGGCCTCCATATTGTTTTGGGTAAGATCCAATACCGTGCGCTCGCCGTCATAGAATATGCGATTTTCCGGGCGTGGCAGGTCTTCGCTCGACAGCCAGAAGCTCAAGCTGCGGTCGGCAAGCGCCTGAAAGGGCGCCGACGGCAGCCAATCGAGCCAGTCCGGAAGGACCTCGCCTTGGACCTGAGCTGAGTGGGTCTTGGCAAGCAGCTGGATGAGGCCAAGCGGGTAGTCTTGATCGGGACCGCGCAAATAAAAGTCGCTCACGGCAAGCGTCTTTTGAAAGACGGTAGGGTTGGGGTGGCGCAAGAGGGCCATGAGCACCGACTGATTGTGGCGCAGGTAGTTGCGTCCCACTTGTCCCGAACCATTGGCCAGACCCTTTGGGTGACGGGCATTCGCCGAGCGCAGGAACAATAGGGCGCTCGACAGCGCGCCGCAGGCGACGACGACGATATCGGCGCTATAGTCCTCGCGCCGCCCTTCGCGGGTGACCTGCACCTTCGTGATCGTGCGCCCGGAGGCATCGGTCTCGAGCCGCGACACATAAGCGCCGGTGAGAAGCGTCAGATGATCCGGATAGGCCGCCAGGGCGGGGTCGACGCACATCACCTGGGCGTCGGCCTTGCCGTTGGTCGGACAGGGAAACCCGTCGAAGGCCGCGCAGCGTATGCAGGGACTCGTAGGGGAGACCACTCCGTCTTTTTCGTCCAGCAGGATGCCAAGCGGGAGATGAAAGGGATGGACGCCCGCTCGGCGCAAATCGTCCGCGAGGGCCGCGATCTGTGGCTCGTGTGCGACGGGCGCAAAGGGGTAGGGGCCGGTGGCCGGCGGCTCGTTGGGGTCCTCGCCACGCGCGCCATGGACATGAAAGAGCCGCTCGGCGCGGGTGTAATAGGGTTCGAAGGCCGAATAGGGCAAGGGCCAGGCCGGCGACACGCCGTCAGGGTAGGAGATCTCCTCGAAATCGCGTTCGCGCAGACGAAACAAGGCCGCGCCGTAGACCTTCGAGTTGCCGCCCACGAAATAATGCAGACCCGGATGGAAGGTACGGCCATCGGCCCCGTACCAGGTCTCCTTGGCCTGATATTTCGCCTCAACGAAAACCGCCTTGGCGTCCCAGTTTTCCGGAGAACGCTTGAGATAGTCGCCCCGTTCCAGCAACAAGACGCGTTTCCCGCGCGATGCCGCCTCATGGGCCACCGAGCCGCCTCCCGGGCCGCTGCCTATGACGATAAGATCGTAATGGTCGTGCATCGCCATGTCGATGATATCCTTCCAGGCACAAGTCGTGAGGGTAACACATCAGGCGACCGGTCGGGACCTACCTTCCGCCCATGGGCGCGAGGTCATGCCGATCGCGCCGCATCACGCTTGCTGTGCCCTTTGCCGGCGCCCGCCCCCGCAATCCGCGCACGCGACCATAAGCTTTGTCATCGCCCTCAGAAAAAGACCGCATGAGCGCCTTGACGGCTTACGGCTCAGCGCGCACCGCGCCCGAGGATGCGCCAGGAAAGCCCGGAGACCCCGGGTGAATCCCGGTACCGGCCGCGAACCTCCAGAAATTCTTTCTGATTGGATTTTGAGCGCACAAAGGTTTCTCTTTGGCGACAAGACGCTTTGTGTGGCAAGGGCCATGATCAGGCGCCACCAGGAAGGAACGCCTTTTCGCGTTGCGCCATGCGCTACCAAGCGTGAGCCCCAAAGGGCGCCCCGAAATCTTTCTTTGCTCTACTGCGCCTGCCAAAAGGCGCGTGTTTGAAAGGCGGCTCGTTGCCCGCGACAGGAAGAAAGCCCCGCACGTGGCCTTCTACTTGGCATCGGCGCAAGGCGGCCCGGCGAAAGACCGTGCAAAAAACGACCGGCGCGCCACAGTCTTACGCATGAGTCCGCTACGAACCGCTCATCCTCCCGAATGGATCGCGGCCTTCCATCCATCCTGCATGGTTGTGCCTTTATCAGAAACGACTTTGCCGCAATCTCGCCTCCTTGCACCATGCGCACGCCATGTCAGATATGCACACCCAAACCTATCGCATCGACTCGGTCAATGCAGGCCGCCGTAGACCGCGGTGTCTCAAAGGAGATTAAACGTGAAGCCGGCATACCCTACGCACTTGTTCAAAAAATCGGCCTTATCGCTTGTTATCGCCGCCACCTTGTCGGCATGCGTGAGCGGTGGCTCCGGGACGTCGGCAAGTCCCGGCGCCCAGGTCTCTCAAAACGGCGCACCGACGACCACCAGCGCCACGACACCCATCACCGGCAGCACCATCTCCATGAGCCAGGCCTTAGAGACGCCGGGTGCCGGGACCGGCCCGACCCTTTATGTCTCGACGACGGGCTCCAACAGCAATAACGGCCTCACGCCTGAGACTCCTTTGCAAACGATACAACAGGCGGTCGACATGGTCCGCCCCGGCGGCACCATAGAAGTCATGGGTGGCACATATGCCGGAGGTATCACCATAAGCAATCCGGGGACGGCCAGCGCCTGGATCGTCATGGAGCCGTACCAAAATGAGGCGGTGACCATAGATGGCGGGTCGGCCATGAACAATCTTTTCTTCACCAACGCCACCAACGCGCCGAGCTATTGGGAAGTCAAAGGATTTACGCTTCCCAGCGCCCTTCAGTACGGTGTTCAGATAGACACGCCAGATGTCAAAATAGTCAACAACAACATCTATTACACCGACTACTCGATCGTAAAGTTGGTCAGCACCGCGCACAATATCGTCATATGGGGCAATGAGCTCCACGACAATAATCATGCCTCCGCGCAGGCCTATGTGACAAAGGCAGTGGACATGGTGGGCTCTGTCAACGTCCTTGTCGCGCACAACAACGTGTACAACATATCGGACATAGGTCTTTACTGTAAGGGTAACGCGACGGACATTACGTTCGCGGACAACACGCTGAACAACATCGGAAGCCGTGGGATCATGTTGGGCCAATCCACGGGCGTCCAATTCCTGCAGCCAGGGGAGACGTACGAGTCGTACAATAGCATCATCAAAAATAACGTGATCACAAATGACCAAAGCGCCTGCTTGGCCGAGTCTTCCTCATACGATGCGGAAATCTACAATAATTCGTGTTACAACGCGGCTATCGTCCACCACGGCGCGATTTTCCTATCCAACGAATCGGCGCTTCAGCAGGCCGGCACAAATGTCTACATACGCAACAATATCGTAGAGGATTCCTCATCCCTGCCGATGGTCGTCATCGCCCCTCATGCCATGACAAACTATGCCACCTTGCACATAAACCACAATATGTATTATGACCCGGCAGGTGTGACATTCGAGTGGGACGATAAAAACATCTACAACATGCCGTTTAATACATGGCAACAGACGACCGGCTTGGAGTTAAACAGTATCGTCGCAAACCCCCTGTATGCCAATATCACGCCGATGGGGACCGTGATGCCGTCCATCACCGGGAATACCGTGCTCTCTTTAAGCCCGGCGAGTCCCGCCATAAACGCCGGTGTCGTGTTGCCTTCCGTGACTCACGATATCAATGGCGTGTCGCGGCCGTCCACCGGCTCCTATGATATGGGCGCCTATCAGTCGGTCTCGTGATCCAATGGGTCCCGGCGGCCTGCCGGGACCCCGTGTCTTAAAGGAACCGTGCCCGCCACGGTCTGATATCCGCGCCGCCGGGCGGTATTGTCCCATCGGCGGTTTGGCAACTCACATGACAGCCCCGTGGCGCTCTCCAAGGCCCCGGGGTGTTGCTTTTGGTACTGTTTCGCCAAAGCCTTAACTCGATCGGCCATACGGCCCCAATCCTCTTGCCAGGCCTAGCCCCAGAAAAAAACCCGCACCGAGGTGTTTTACAACCAACCCGTTTTCTTAAGCCGCATGATCATTGCGTTGTCGTCCTCATAAACGGCCCATACATATAGGCGCGCCGTATCCTGTGAATGCCATCACCTCAAATACATTCTACGGACCTGGGCGAACAAACGCGTACGCTCCGGCAGATGCCCTGTTATTGCCCGGACTTCATAAGATAAACACTATTAAAAAAGGCTTTTACAAAAACGGACCGCGGTAATGCCGGCTTTTATCGCGATACCATAAACGGCCTGCTATAGTCTTTTTGCAGAACCGACGATAGCCAATAAATGACTAATATCAAATAGGCACGAGAAATTGCGGTGAATGCCCCTCATCGGTTATTGCCGCCGTTTTGGGTCGCCACTTCTGGACATCCACGAAAGTAAAGGGCGTGACGTGTGGCAAGTCGATTAAAAAATGGGCAGCGAAAGTCCCTTAATCCGCATAGATACGCGTGGCGGATAATGGCGGGCGCGCTCTCGTAGCGGCGTCTATGGATCACGTCGGACGATATCACAAGGTAAAATAGTGAGCGCAGACAAGGCGGGAAAGAGGCTTATAGATCTGTCCGGAAGGCGGTGGCTGAGCGTGCTTGTCGCAGGAGCTCTGCTGATGGTTTGCGCGTGGTGGTTTGGCTGGTTGGGCGCGCCACCACATAAGCTGTCGTCTCAGATAAAAGGTCCAGAAAAGGTCGCATATGCCAGCATAGCAGAACAGGCCAAACGATTGGCGCCGATGCGACCGCCACAGCCGACACCTTTTGCGCAGGCGATAGAGGTGCGTGATGCGATTCGGTCCGGAAAGTTTTTAAAGGCGGATGACGCGATCAAGTCCGTATTGCGCAAAAGCCGGATGGGGCCATGGACGTTTCAGCCATTTACGGCGTTCATGAGCGAGTTGGCCGCGCCCGGGGATGCCAAGTTTGCCTCGCGCCTCAATGCGTGGGTGTTGGCAAAACCCGATTCGGCGCTAGCCCACCTAGTGCGCGCCAATTACTACTTAAATCTTGGGTGGTGGATACGGGGCAATGGTTTTGCCGAAGATGTGCGCGCGAATAATCGGCAGACATTCGGGTTTGCCATAAATATAGCGGCCCATGATGCCCGCGAGGCCTTGAAAATCAATCGCCGCGACCCGTACGCCTGGAGTATTTACCTCGAAATTCTAAAAAGCGCCGGTGCCGCCGCTACGCAAAAGCAGGTGTTTGATGAGGCGATACACGCATTTCCTGAATATTACTCATTGTATCGTATCCGGCTTTCGACGCTTCAACCAAAGTGGCTGGGAACGGTTCAAGATATGTACCGATTTGTGACGAAGTATGCGGGCGGGACATCGATTATATCGCCGCGAAGAATGCTGGTCGTGCAGCTGTATGCGGAGCTTTTGGGTGCCTCCTCGGACGTCTGTGCCGCGGCGCACGTTTCTCCACTGAACCGTTGCGTCCGGACCATCATGCATAGAGTGATAACTCCGGGCCTGAAAAAGGCGGCGTACGCGGCCCTCAGGCGTCCTAAAGGGGTCAGTGCGCTTGCGTTGAGTGATGAACTGGAGCGGATATTGCCGGGTATGATCATGACGAGCGGTGGGGGGCATGCGGCGGCGGGCTTCCTACAAGCGGCGGCCAGGACGTTGGGGAGTGACACCCAACTTGTGGCGCGTGATACGACGAAGAATAATTTCATGATCGACCGCATGGCGGCGCTCGTATGGTATGAGCATGGACAGATGGCTAATGCCGAGACGTTGGACAAAAGGGCGTTGTCCGATCTTTCGAATACCCGGTTTCCGGACCGTTATAGCGAGGATAAAGCGCGGGCGGCCATTTATACGGATCTCGCCTCGATATATAACAGAAAGCACAAGTTTCGTCGGGTGGTGGTCTATGAGAAAGCGGCGGCGCGACTTTTGGGCGGTGAGGGCGCGCGACCCGGATTTGACGCTTTGGAATGCGCGGCGTTATTTCGCCTGAAGCTTTATCGGCACGGACTTAAGACATGCAAAGCCATCGTGGCGGCTAACGGTAACCTTCAGACGCGCTTTTGGCTTGGACGGATCGAGGATGTTTTGGGGAAAAGTGATGCGGCCGTGCGCGACTATGGGCTTGTGGCAAGCTCTGAAAGCGGCTATCGGGACTATGCCGGTATTGCGGTGGCGGTGATCTATGACCGAGAAGGGAAATGGCAGGCAAGTTTGAACGCCCTGAACCAATATTCCTACTTGTTCAAAAAGGCGTACGACGATCCTTATGATATGGCGATTGCCTATAACGATCGATGCTTTGACAAGATGAAGCTTGGAAACTTAAAAAGCGCTTTGCAAGACTGTACGTCTTCCCTACGGTATGGGAGTCTGCCGGACGCCTATGCAAAGCAGCAGGAATTGCGCCGCATGCTTGCTGGACGGCAGGGATAAGTGGAGCCCATCGGCCGTTACGCATTCTTTTTGTACCGCTTCTATCTTGACGTTTGACAGGGCTTGAGCTTTTTGGGCAGGCGCGCACGGATTGGGATGTCAGAGACGGCGTTGTGTGAGTGATACAAGCCGATTGTCCGTCGACCCCAAAACGAAAGTCGCGGTGTTTCCTGTGCCACTATCATTGCAGCGTCTTGTGCGACGTGGGCTTTATCCGATGTCGCGTATCTCGGCCACGACCTCAGCGATCACCCGCCTATTTAGGGCGCGGTGCTTGAGGCTATGGAAGAGCCCACGGAGATAGCGCGCTTTTTGATGGACCAGCAGAAACGGAAACTGAGGATCTCGCGGACTGCGCCGCGCAAGGGCGTATTTCCGACATCCTCAATGATCGACGGGCGATCAGCAAGGAGATCGCCCGGAAGCGCGCCCGCCG
>JAJZKY010000217.1 GCA_021803885.1 Planctomycetota bacterium | reverse complement strand
CGATCAGCGGCGGAGCGGTCTCCCCACCGCTGCTGGAAACCATCGCCTTGCTGGGCCGGGATAAAACTCTCACCCGGATCAAGAATTTCATCCGATCTCAGTAGGACTGGGGTGCTGCCGGTTCCCGGCGGGTGCCGCTGTTTATCCGGCATGTTGCCGCCTCATCAACACCATTTCGCCTGAAGTTTAGGCAGCGCGTGGAGGGCTTCCATCGCCGGCTCGCAGCCTCAGGTGGCCTGGGTGCAGACCGGGGCTTGCCGAGGATGATGCAGAAAGTGGGGTGTTGACCACCGCTTAACCACGGGCAAAATGGCATTCTAACCAGGGTGGCCGGCAGTCATGCTTTCTGGCCGCCCTTTTTTATTTGCCTATATTTGTTGCAACTCCCGCATTTGCATTATCTCCGACAGCCTGATTGCTTAATTTCCGGGCGATGCCTTTTAACCCACCGGACCCATCAAACCACAACAAAACCAAGCATTTGTGCACATAGAACCACTTTCTAATCAACTGCTTAGTAATGTGGCACGCAAATTGCCTTATGAGAGGGCAATCGGCCGTGACGGCTGATATGGGTGCTTGCGGACGCACCGGCAAGTCCGCCAAGGCCTGTTTGGCGGGCGTCAAAGCGCATGATGCGGCGCCGCTTTTGAGAGTTTGTGGTGTTGTCGGATTGGTCGGCTTTCAAGTGAAACCGGCCAGAGAAGTGAAGTAAGTGGCTTTTACGAAAGGGGTCCACATGAACAGAAGGTTTCCTGATTACCACCAAGCTTTACGCCGTCCTTGGCTTAGTCCGGGACGCACGCTTGTCGGCTGGCTGAATCCGTGCCGGCCCAGTGCGCGAATTTTCGTGGTTGCCCTTATGTTGCTCGGTTGGCTTGGCTCCGTGACGCCGGCATTGGCCCAAACGGCATCGCCGGCCGTGGCCGCAGCCACCACACAACCGGCGGTTCCAGCCAACGTCACCAAGGCCATTAACACCGCTGTAGCTGCAGCCACCAGCAACGTGCCGCCGGCCTACAATGCCGGCGATACCGCCTGGATGCTGACCTCCACGGCATTGGTGATGGTGATGATGCCCGGCCTGGCCTTGTATTACGGCGGTATTGTTCGTAAGAAAAATTGGCTGGCCACCATGTGGACTTCCTATGTGGCCTTGGGCGTGATAACGCTGCAATGGTTCATGTTTGGATACTGCCTGGCCTTTGGCCACAGCGTGCTGGGCGGGTTCATCGGCTGGAGTCCGAACACGCTGTTTTTATGGAAAGATTTTAATGCCTCCGGCGGCGGTTACGTAATGGATCGGTTGTCCGCCGCGCCCCATACCATTCCCGATCTGGTCTTCTGCATGTTTCAGTTGATGTTCGCCATCATCACCCCGGCTTTGATCGCCGGATCGGTGGCCGAACGGGTGAGCTTTCGCGGCTTCGTAGCCTTTATTTTCCTGTGGGCCACATTCGTCTACGATCCACTGGCCCATGCAGTGTGGGTTCCCACGGGGTGGTTGGCCCACCTGGGTGCAGTCGATTTCGCTGGCGGCACCGTCGTGCATATTTCCTCTGGTGTGGCCGGCTTGGCCTTCTGTCTGGTGCTCGGCAAGCGCATCGGCTATCCCAAGCATGTCATTCAGCCCAATGCGCTGGGCATGACCCTCACTGGCGCCGGCTTGCTCTGGTTCGGATGGTACGGCTTTAACGCCGGTTCGGCCAACGCCGCCAATAATCTCGCCTGCATGGCCTTTACCAATACCACCATAGCCACCGCCATTGGCGGCTTGGCCTGGAACTTTGCCGAATACCTGCATCACCGCAAATGCACTACCTTGGGCATGGCCTCGGGGTTTGTCGCCGGTCTGGTCGCCATTACTCCCGCCTGCGGCTTTATTCAGCCGTGGTCGGCTGCAGTGCTCGGCGTGATGGCCGGTATGATTTGCTACTGGGGTGCCCAAATCAAAAACATCTTCGGCTACGATGATGCTTTGGATGCCTTTGGTGTGCATGCCGTGGGCGGTTATCTCGGTGCTGTGATGACCGGCGTGTTTGCAGCAGCAGCCACCAATTCGGCCTGCAGCGGATGGATCATGGACGGTCACTTCGGCCAGGTGGGCCTGCAATTTCTGGCCGCCTCCAATGCCGCCATCTATTCCTTCGTGGTGTCCCTGATCCTGGCTTTGGTTCTGGATAAGACCATTGGCATTCGGGTTTCCGAGCGTGTCGAACTCGAAGGCTTGGATATTGGCATCCATGGCGAAAACGGCTGGGATATCGGCACCTTGCCCGAGCCGGCGGTTTCCATGCCCGGATAATCGGTTAGAATATGTGCAGTGAAGAAGGGCTTTGGTGTAAATCCAAGCCAAAGCCCTTCTTGTTTTATCAACAAACTCTATATGGAGAAACACGATGAAGTGGATTGTTGCAATCATTCAGCCGCATCGGCTTGACGCGGTCAAGCAAGCCCTTACCGATGTGGAAGTATTTCGCCTGACCGTGGCCGATGTGCAGGGCTATGGTCGTCAAAAAGGACACACAGAGTATTTTCGCGGCCAGACCATGCAGGTAAATCTGATCCGCAAGGTGCGGTTGGACATTGCCGTGAACGATAATTTTGTGCAACCCACCATTAACGCCATTCTCAAGGGCGCCCGCAGTGGACCCGGCGGCAAAGGTCAAATTGGCGACGGCAAGGTATTTGTGCTGCCGCTGGACAATGTGACCCGCATCAGCGACGGCGTACAGGGTGGCGAAGCCATTTAACACTAATTGGCCGGGATCGTGATTGGCCGTTTCCGGCCAACCCTTCAGGGCAAGGGCGTCCCGCCCCGGTCAGGGGCCGGTGAATGTGGCGCTGTGGTGTTAAGCTTTGCTCGGTTCAACCGGAAATTCAGCTCCCCGGATGGCATGTGCGTCCAGGGGGCTTTTTTTTATGGGGGGGTGGCCTGCCGCTGCCAGGTGTCGCGAGGCTGTTTTGACGGTACAATCCTTGTTAATCGGTGGTTGGTTTTCCCGTCAGAGGTGAGTCGCTTGGCAGCATTAATTTCGCATCTCAAGCCGGATCAAACGCTGATTATTGTGGCGTTGTTGGGCTTGTTTGTGGGTACCATGCTGTGGCTGGCGGGTTATCGCCTGGCTCGGCCTGCTTTAACCATGGTCCTGGCCGCGCTGGGGGCATTTTTGGGCTATCTGGCCCCCGTGATGTGGCATTGGCCCCTGGTGAATATAGCCAGTGCCATCATCATGGCAATCATTGGGGCCTTGCTGGGTTCCATCGGTTTTCGCTTCATGCAGGCGGTTCTTGTGGCCGCGCTGGTCGCCATCACCATTCTTTCCGCATTTGCTCTTCAACACCCCGGTACTGCCCCACCGCACACCCAACCGGCGCCGCGCCCGATGGCCGCGCCGGCAGTGGCGCCCGCCCACCACCAGTCGAATGCCCGCCTGCAGCAGATATGGAACAATGCCAAGGCTTATGGGGTGGCTTGGCAGAAAACAGTATTGCAAATGCCGCCGGCTGCACGCAACACGGCCGTGGCCCTGGCGTCTGGCGCCGCGTTGGCTGCCCTGGTGCTGGCGGTGCTGTTTCGGCGCACCACCTCCGTGGTGGCCACCGCCTGCGTGGGCACGGCGATCCTGACGCTTTGCCTGCTGGTGCTGGGCCGGGCGTTTGCACCCAAGCTGCTCGCCCACTGGCAGGGGCGGTTGAATTTATCATGGCTGGTGCCTGGTGCCGCAGGCGCCGGCATCCTGCTTCAGGTGGCTCAGCTTCTGCATCAGTCCCATCACCAGAAAAAGGAAACGGCCAAAAAAGCGGAAGCCAAAAAAAGCGGCTGATGGTTCTGGCTTGGCATCGCTGATGTGGCGGTCAACAGCCGGGTTGCTGCAACACTCACTGCATTGATCAAGGATCCCATTTGCAAAATCGGGGCGGCCATTTTTGGAATCCGCATGTTGACTCGGGCTATGCCGCCCATCTATTTGCAGTGGCGCAGCATCAGCAATTTCTCTCCAGCTCCATTCTAGTGGTGCTGGGGTTGCTGCTGCTGTTTTTATCCAGTCGGATTTATCGCTGGATTATTGCCGTTGATGTAATCGCCATGGGTTGGGTAGTAGCCATGGTGGTTGCCGACAAGTCTGTCTTGGCTGCGGTGGTGGTGGTCGCGGCGGCGGTGATTGCGGCCATCGCTCTTGTGCCCATGCTGGAAATGCTCTTTGCGCTGGTGGGGGCGGTAGCCGGCTGTTTAATGGGGATGGCGCTGTCTCATTGGATGCACTCTCCACCCGGAACTGAACTCATCGCCGCCATTGTTGGCCTTATTGTGGTTGGCGCTATTGCATTTCTGGTTTTCCGCGCGGCCCTTATTTTTGCTTTCACGTTGCAAGGCGCCGCCATGTTGGTGGGCGGTTCCCTGGCGCTGGTGCGTGCTGATGCGCCGGCTTCATGGACCCAATGGGCGTTAAAAACACCGCTGTTAACGCCCACTGGATTGTTATTCTTGACCTTGGGCCTGGCCTGCCTGGGTATTCTGGTTCAACAGTGGCAACGGACCACCAAGACACAGGAAGCATAAAGTGCCCGACTCTCAGCGAGTTTGCCATGGCAACGCGAGTTCCGCAGCCTTGCCGCTAGCGTCGCGCCGCGAGGCTAGCGGTGTCGCTGGTTGGCAGTGGAGTCCGGCAAGGTGTGGACTGGACTAAAATTCCAGGCCACGGCGTAGCGGCTGCGGGCAATCGGCGCGGCAGCGCCCATTTCCATCACCACCAGATCGTACGTGCCCGGCGCCAGACCGGTCACATGAATCTGTTGCACGTTATCAATTAAGCTTTCACTCCATGCCACCTGTCCGGAGGAATCGATCAGATCAAGATCAAAGTGGTTCATCAACAGCGAACTGCCCGCCCACGTCACGTTCCAATCAAGCGTGGCCGTTAAATTCCAGGATGTGGCCTCACTGCCGGCAAGATCAAAGACATAGTGGTGGAGTCGATTGCTGCCGGCTCGGGTATTGCTGAAACCCAGACTCCAGCCCTCCAGCGGTTCTGACGCGGCGGCATGCGGATAAGCTTTCGGTGTGACGCCGATATCGACGTTGGTAGCGATCGTGGCTGAATGTTCCCCGTCCAGGAGATTGCGGTAGGCGTTATAAACGTTGAGCACCCCCGATCCGTAACGAGGATCCAGTGGCGTGACCGCAAAATCGGTCGGCGTGTTAAAGGTGTATGTGTTGGCGTAAATGGTGTAGGAATTCGTCCAGCCCGCAGGCTTGACTGCACCATTCAGCAACAGTGCTTTGATGACTCGAATATCGGTGGCGGCGCTGGTAGCCCCGCCAAGCCCTTCTTTCCCCGCCTGAAGCAGTAAGGTGGCAGCGCCGGAAACCAGCGGGGCGGCATAGCTGGTTTCGCGCCCGGGGGCGCTGATATCTGGTTTAGATCGACCATCCCAGGCAGGACCGATCCCGGTGCAGCCCTTAAAGGCGGCCACCGCGATGCCATTATAGGCGTCCGCGGGCGGATTCACTTGGCTGGGCCGGCTGGTGGCGGTGGTCATGGCCAATCCATTGCCAATGGCGGAAATAAAAAGTGTGTTGTGGCGTGCGGCATAATCGTCGAACACAGAATCCAGGGCCTCCATTTCGGCGACACTGGCGTGGTCAAAAACATAGCTCTGATTCACCACCGCAGGCGCGGTTTGCTGGCCCGACGGAATCAGCGAAGGATTGGAGTGATATAACTGGCGATAGAGTGCCTGGGCATCCCACACATCAATGTGGCTGACCGCCGGGCACACGCCTGTCGCCAAGCTTCCGCCTTTAACGCCGTAAAAAAGTCGGCCAACACGTGTTGCGTGCTCGGACTCGGCGGAAATTTTCTGGATGGAAATTACCTTTCCCAGACGATTTATAAACGTGAACTTGGAACAGGGCTGGCCGGTTGCCATGCAACTCGGTTCAAATCTATTGCCATGGCGCAAGATCGATGCCTCCACCTGAGCCACCGTCATCCCGGCGCCGGTAAGTTCCGGCGCTGCGGCTCGCAATGGGGTCAGCCCGATATGGTTCAAGTCGCCGTAGCCATGGGCCACCGGAATTACGCCGGCAACTGCCGCCAAGGCCAGAAATGCCGACATACGTGCCAGGAGTGCTGCACTGCGGCACGCCTGCCGGGTGGAACATGAAGCCAAGGGCAGCCGGGAGAGAAAATGTGCAAGCACCGGCATCAGGGAACCTCTCTTATTATGTGCGTCAGGGCAGACGCAGTGGCCCGGCGCCAGGTGCTGGATCCTGATACCGGATCAAATGGCCGATCCCGGCAAAACGCAGCAGCGGCTGGCGGTGCAGAGCCATGCGGTTCCAGGGCAGTTTGATGCTGCGCCAGGGAACCATTTTTCCGCCAAACCGTCGTGCCAACATGCCGTACGCGGGCGAAATCCAATTTCCGGCGCCCTTTACATGGCTCATACGAGCACCGTTGATGCAATCGAGCAATACCGCTTGGTGGGACTCATTGATAATTTTGTTGTCCACCATCACCAGCTTGGCCCCCGGGGCGGACAATAAAATAGCGCCGGTGTAGTACGGGGTGACAATTGTATTGTGAACCAGATAGAGCGTTCCGGTGTGGTTGGCGGCCCCATCCCGTCCGAAGTTGATGACTTCTCGATTGCCGGACATATTTTTTTTCTTGATGATAACGCAGCCCAGCACCACCGCATCGCTATGCGGCTGATCAGTATTGCCGCGGTCGTCCACCAGATCCAGCTCACGATTGGCCGAACCATGGATGTAACAATACTCTACCCACGTAATATGGGCACGGCTTTTGAGGTTGTGGCCGGTAAGACTATCCGAAATCTCGCAGCCACGGATGAGGGCACTGGTTCCACCCAGATACAAATTGTGATTATATCCGGCCTGATGGAAGGTGCCGTTTTTGGTAATAAGGCAATCTTCAATGACCTGTTGTGCGCCGGTATGGCGGGCCAGCTCGCCGTTGCTCATAATGCCCATATCATTGCCATGAATGTAGCAGTTGCGAATCACAATATGATTAGCCGCGTTGATGCGAACGCCGGCGCCGTTGGACGAATTGTTGTGGGCACCGGTAAGATCGAAGCCTCGTAGCGTGCAGCCGCTGGCGGTGGGGTCAAATTGGAAAATGGCGCGGGGAAGAGGTTGACGGCCGGAATAATTAAACCCTTCGCCGTTGATTTTGACGTATCGGCCTGGCAGAGCTGATTCAATGGTAATGCGAGGCTTTTGCATCAGCACCGCTACACGGCGATAGGCCCTTCCACCCGGCAAAGGCCAGACTTGAACGATATCGCCCGGCCGAGCCGCCTGGATTGCCGT
>JAJZKY010000216.1 GCA_021803885.1 Planctomycetota bacterium | reverse complement strand
CCGGCGGAAACAGGAGCCAGGGGCTGAGTTGTGCGATGCCGTAGAGTCCTCGCGGATGGCTCCAAGTGCCGCTGCCGTTACCCGGCGCGTTGGCGATGGCATGAAAGTTGTATGCCACGCCGCCAAGACGAAACTTGGGTGCGGCGGTGGGAAATCTCGTGCCTCGCCACCAACCGAGACCTCCTTCGATATCCGAATAAAGATGTTGCGGCGGACGACCTTTGTACTGGGCCGCCATCCAAGTTCCGAACAGTCCCGATTGGAACTGATTCCCCGGATAACGAAGGAGCAACGGCCAGGCGGCGGTATACATGGAGAAGCCGCCGTCATAAATTCTCGGCACTTGATGAAATTTTTTCGGCACAATCATGTAGCCATTGGCCTGTGCCCGTGGAAGTGTTGCCGCCGGTACCGTCGATGCCGACAGGGTGAGGACCATGCCTGATGCAAAAAGAACCGTCGATTTCATTTGCCATATCCTTTATATAAAGTACTGACACAAAGGTTTTGCGCGAAACCTGAAATCGACGACCTTACAGACCCGCGTTTACCTGAATGCACTCCGCAAATGTTAACAATAACCATTAAATTGAATGCGTCAAACGGGTCACTCTTAAAAGTTGTAGACGCAGAAACAGTGGCAGCGTGCAGTTCCCTGCCCCGGGGCACGAGATGTCAATTCGCGCCTGCGGATAAATTGTAAACTTAAATAAATCTTGAAAATTTTTCCAGATTTTACTTGCGTACCCGTTGCTTATGTAGTACGCTCCTATCAATCTGTGGTTATCCGCCGTTGGAAGCGGAACTGCGAATCATCCCCGAGTCGCTCGTTAACGGATTTTGTGGCGGGCGGCAGGGCCATCGCAGAGAGCAAGGTGATAGTGATGAATGTGTAGCAGGGAAGAGTTTTGATGGATGTCCGTGTACATCCATCAAAACGGAGACGGCGAGCATACGCACTGCTTTCTGAGTTTTAACCGCCGAAAATGTTGCCCGTGCGGATTGGCGTGGGATGTCCGGCGCGGGTGAATAGCGAGGGCGAGCGATGGTTTTGCCAATGCATTCAACGGACCAGGGAACCGCGAGTGAAAATAGAGCGAAGGCGCCCCGAGATGAGGCAAACGATGATCGAGCGAGGGGTCGGGAAAATCTAAACCGTTCTAATAAAGGGGGGTTTATGGAATAGAGCAAGTCCATCGAAAAGAGCTGACTGCTTGCGCCCGTTCGGTTCGGATACGTAACCGGCTTGGGAAATGCGTAAGCGCTCGTCCCGCGGCGTTCGCGGGATGGGACCGCGGTCGAAAAATTTTTGAAGGCCGCGCAACGGGAAAAGAAAAAGACGAGAGGAGCATATTATGCTGAGTGTCAATTCATCTTCAAAGGGACAAATCGCGCTTGCGGTAGCCATGGCGGCTGCGTGTACGGTATTGGGAGCCCATTCTCGGGAGGTGCGGGCAAGCATTCCTTATTTTCAGGGATTTGAAACCGATACCAGCGGCTGGTTTACGCAAACAACGTCCTCAATAGGGGCCGCCTCGATCACGCGGTACAAATCTGGTGACCCATCATCGCCTGTCGGTGCGATCAACGCAGCCTCGGGCAGCTACTACGCCGTTATTCAAAACGCGGAGAACACTTATAGCAACAACTTCTCCGGCAATGGGGGCTACAGTGCCTTCGGCTATCCTGCGGCTCCGGCACCATCGGACGAGGTATATCCCGGTGCGTTCACCCAGTCCATTAGCCTTTACGTCGCACCCTCGGCTTGGGCGCCACCAAGCAATACCAGCGTCTCCGCCTTTTGGATTGACATGGCTCCCGCCGCCAGCGCCGCCGCCGGCAGCTATGCCGGACAGCCGCTCTTTGGCGGAGCCGGGTACGCAACCGGTTCTAGTGGCGGCACCGCTGAGAATGATTTCGCATTTAATGTTCCGACAAAGGGTACAGTTCAAATCAACGGCCTTGACAGTGCCCAGCATCCCATCACCACCATCACGCAGGATGGCTGGTATACCTTTGCGATCACATACTCCAAAGGAACCGACGGATATGTTCAAGAGGCCTTGGATGTATACGACAACAGCGGCAAATTGCTTTCCGGCGAAACGCCGCAATTGTTCGATCTGACGCCGGCCAATACGGGTACCACATTGGGTGTGCCCAATGCTTACCTCGGCGGCCCGGATTATATCTGGTTCACCGTCTGGCAGAATGGGTTTGCCAATGACAGCTTGGCCATTGATAACGTAACGGCCACCCCTGAGCCGGCTTCCCTGGCCCTGCTGGGTGTTGCCGGTGTCGGCACACTGCTCGTCCTACGCCGACGGAAGCAGCCGACAAACGCGTAAAACTTCGTCATGCCCTGGTCGCGACTCGTGCGGCCGGGGCGACGGCAAGATGGTGGGCCTACCGGCCACATGCCCTCGGGCTGGCAATTTTGCAGGGCGCCGTAAGGTTTTCCGGACGGTACTATGGTATTTCTAATGTATGACATGGAGAACCAGGCTCCCAGCTGCGGGGCCGGATCGTAGAGCGTCCAGATCACCCCGACGGAGGTTCCCTGCTTGAGGGAGACGCCCTCGCGTAGCGATACCAGGGAGGCGAGATCATGTTTGTGACGGATGGCGAGCTTGATGGCCTGTATTTCATCGGGTGAGCAACGGAAGAGATTGGCGATGGTACGATAGCGAGGATAGGCTACCAGTTCAGGGAGATCCATGCCGACTCTGGAACGTCGAAGGTCAGCGACAGGGACGGAGATTATTTTCCAAAAAACTTCTTGATGGAATAGACGGTCGCGGCTCGTCCGATGACACCGATGCTCTCGGTGAGCGGAATATCCTTCGGACACACTTTGACGCAATTCTGCGCGTTGCCGCAATCAGTAATCCCACCCTCCCCCATCAACACCTCCATGCGTGCGTCTTTATCTCTCTGGCCGTTGGGGTGCATGTTGTAGTAACGGGCGATGGAGAATATCTGCGCCCCGACGAAGGCATTATCGCGTGTGAATTGTGGGCATGCTTCAAGACACGAGCCGCAGGTCATGCATCGGGAAAGGGGATACATGATCTCCTGTTCTTCAGGTGTTATTTTGGGGCCGGGGCCGAGATTAAATGTTCCGTCAATGGGTATCCAAGCTTTGATGCGTTTGAGATTTTCAAACATGCGGGAGCGGTCGACCACCAGATCCCGGATCACTGGGAATTTGGTCATGGGCTCAATGGTGATGGGTTCGCCGGGGTTCTGGGCCTGAATCTTGCGAATGAGCGTCGAGCAGGCCTGCCGCACCCGGCCGTTGATCACCATCGTGCAACTGCCGCAGACCTCTTCGAGACAACTCGCCTCGTACGCCGGCGGAGCCACTTTCGTGCCCTGAGCGGTAACCGGATTGGCGGAGATCGACCGAAGCAGGGAGGTCACATTACTGCTTTCGGAACAGGGGACCTCAAAATTCTGCCAGTAGGGTTGAGAATCCGGGGTATCCTGCCGGAGGATATTGAGTTTGACGGTTTTTGGTGTATCAGCCGGGGCGATCATCGTTCATCCTCTCACATTCTGATTCAGTGGGCCGCTGCCACGGGCTCCTTGGTTCCTTCGGGTGCAGCCGGAGCCGTCACCTTTCCATAATTGCGAGCCCTGGGAGCAACCAGTGATACATCGACGGGTTCATAAGAAAGCACCGCTTTGCCATCCACATAGGAGACAAGCGTGGTCTTAAGCCAGTGCTCGTCATCGCGTGGCAGGGATCGCTGATCCAGAGGCAAATCGTGCCGCTCCATGAGTTCATCAGGAATTTTGAAATGCGAACCGCGAGATTCATCCCGGGCCAGTGCCGCCATGGTGATGGCTTCGCTGAGCAGCATCATATCCCAACAGGCTCGGGCAAAAGCTAGAGACTGATTATTCCAAAGTCCCGAGTCGGGCAGACCGAGATTATTCTGAAAGCGGTCTTTCAGCGATTCAATGAGTTCGAGAGTCTGCCGCAGTTTGGAATTACAGCGGATGATGGTCACATTGTCGCTCATCGCCCTGCCGAGTTCGCGATGGAGCACATATGGATTGTCCGAGCCTTTGGAGTTCAAGAGCCGTGTCTGCGCCGCTTTCTGTTTTTCCACGGCAGTATCGTAAAGCTGCTGGCTCTGATCGGCGACGGGCGGACGGGATTCAATGAACTTTCGGATTCCCGGCGCCATGAAAAGCCCGGTGAATATGCAGGAAAGAAGTGAATTGGCCCCAAGCCGATTGGCACCATGATACTGATAATCCGCCTCGCCGGCGGCATAAAGGCCGGTGATGTTGGTCATCTGGTTGCGGGGATCGGCTTTTTTCAGACCGCCGGTCTTGTCATCCCGGGCGAAATCCACCCAGAGCCCCCCCATGGAATAATGCACGGCAGGATAGATTTTCATCGGCTCAATGAGAGGATCAACGCCCCGGAATTTTTCATATATCTCCAATATTCCGCCCAGCTTGCGCTTGAGCGTTTCGTAGGGGATGCCGGTGGCCTTTTCGGTCAGATCCAGATAAACCATCTGCCCGCCACCGATCCCGTACCCCTGTTCGCAGATATAGAATATTTCACGCGTAGCGATATCGCGGGGGACGATGTTTTTGTATTTGGGATAGAGCCGTTCAAGGAAGTAATCCCGCTCAGCTTCTGGAATGTCATTGGGATGACGGGTATCGTTGCGTTTTTTGGGCACCCAGAGACGGCCCCCTTCGCCACGAGCAGATTCGCTCATCAGGCGGCATTTATCCTCGCCGGGGATGGCGGTCGGGTGCACCTGCACAAACTCCGGATTGCCCAGCCTGGCTCCAGCCTGATAGCACCGAGCCGTACCTGAACCGGTGCAGATGATGCTCATCGTGCTCTGGCCGAAAAGCAGCCCGTTGCCACCGGTCGCCATCACTACAGCGTCCGCCCGGAACGAACGAATCTGCATGGTGCGCATATCCTGAGCCACAATACCGACGCAGCGGCCGTCAGGATCGATCACGGGAGCGAGAAATTCCCAAAATTCGTATTTGGTGATATGCCCCTGAACCTCATGATGACGCACCTGCTCATCGAGGGCGTAGAGAAGCTGCTGGCCGGTCGTGGCGCCAGCGTAGAACGTACGTTTATAGAGCGAGCCGCCGAAGAGCCTCAGGTCGCGGTTCCCTTCCGGGGTGCGACTGAAAGGCACGCCCATGCGGTCAAGCATGTCGATAATGGCGGGAGCCATCCGCGCCATTTCAAGGACGGGGGGTTGATTGGCGAGAAAATCGCCGCCGAAGACCGTTTCGTCAAAATGCTCCCACTCGCTGTATCCCTGCTGCCGGGCGACATCATTGCACGCGTTGATTCCCCCCTGTGCACAGACGCTGTGAGACCGTTTGACCGGCACCAGCGAGAATAAATCGACGGCCACGCCTTCTTCAGCAAGTTTCATCGAGGTGGAGAGTCCGGCCAATCCGCCGCCGACAACTATCACCCGTTTATGCGACATATGCATATCTCCAACAGCTTGAGCCAAAAAAGCGCCGGTTACAGCGTTGTTTTTGCGTTGCGTGCCCTTAGTATATAAGTGTAGGCGCCCTGATTAAGATCCGTCGGCCGGGCTTGGGGGGTTCTGTGAGGTACCGCCTCCACCACGATGCTGGAGTGCCTGCTCGGCACAGGACTGGGTTTACCCAACACCGTGACACCCAGCCAAGCCGTTGTTCCGATGATCCCGAAAATAATGCCGACTGCGACGCATACGTTACCCCACCGCCGCTGAGCCTTCGCCGTAACCGTCAGGCCCCATGCGATGGCCGCCGTCCATAATCCGTTGGCCATATGATAAACGGCCGCCCATACACCGAGCAGATAAAGTACATCTGAGAAGATATTAGCCCAGAACCATGGATTGTGGCTGTAGGGAGTTTTGATCGCATCGACGGTACTGCTATAGGCGAAGTTGAGATGGAACCACGGAAAACTGGATAGAGCCGCCCAATGGGAAATATCGTAAACCAGTGCCAATCCCCAGCGGTGAAGCGTGGCGAGGTGATAGGCAAGGAACACCAGCAGGACTAATCCACTGATTCGCTGCAGCGTATAGCGGTAATTGCCGCCGTAGTTATAGTGAACCGCATTCCATTTCGCGCCGCGACCGGTGATATAAAGGCCATAAAGCACGTGAATAAGCAGCGGCAGAAAGATAAAAGTAAATTCCACAAACGCCAGGTTTGGCCCCAGAGCGTGAATGTCATTCACTTCCTGCTGGTAGGTCACGGGGCTCAGGGTTGTGGCATTGACGGTCAGGTGAAATGCAACGAATGCGCCAAAAGCCAGGCCCGCCAGAGAGTGGACACGTCTGAGCCAAAAATGAACTTGACCTGATCGCGATGAATAATCGCCTGCGGGAGACCCTTTACTAACCGAACCCTCCGTAGCTGTCGTCACAATCTGAACTCCATCAAATCGGCGTTTGCCCGACGCACGAACAACCTTGGATTCTAGAGGTGAATAACCAAGGTATCAAGACGCATCCGCTGTTGCGTCGATGGATATCTCAATGTGCAGCATGATAATCCATCCGCGCAGCGATCTGCTTAAACTCAAACCACCGCAAATATCCCTCCTGAGCAATCAGCATGGCCAACGTCGCCCGGCCCAGAACACGAGCATTTTTTAATTCATCAGCCGTTAGCGCATCAAAGCTGCAGAGTTGCATCACCACAATGGTCAGATAGCGATGGAGGATGACAGTCGCGGCTGGATGATGCGCTCCTGTATAAGCACCCGCCGCCAGCGCCGCGATATCCGCTTTCGTCAGGGTTGCATACGAGGTATTTTTTGCTCCGTGCAGATGGGCTTCGTACGCAAGATTGAAAGCGGCATTTACCAATTTTCGGCTGCGGAAAGAGATTCCTTTGATTCGCCACGGCACGGCCATTTCGGGTGAATTGGCCATACCCATATACACGGGATTAAGCTCCATGGGACGAAACACGCCCGAATTTTTGATCCGCAGCCCGTCGGCAGCCGCCGATTTTTTCAGACTGACAGTCGGGGCGATGGCGGCGAGTTTTGCACTCTGACGTTCCACGGCTTTGAAGGCCATGTAAAGTTGCGCGGCTCGAAGCACCTTCGTTTTCACTTGATTCAGGCTTGCCGGATCATGAGCGGGACTCACGGCAGTTATCCGGTAGACATACACATTGCCGTTGGTGCGATTGGTCAAGATCGGACCCTGACGCCCTACCTGCAGGTGCAGCAGCAGTCCATCCCCCTTGGAATGCGGGTCCAGTGCGCGAACCCGCATAGCCAGATAGGCAATCCCCTCGGATTGAGGCAAAGCCCCCGGGGCGGTCAGTGCTTCGGAGAAATCGCCCAGATGTTGCAGCG
>JAJZKY010000215.1 GCA_021803885.1 Planctomycetota bacterium | reverse complement strand
GGCGTCGCAGCGGCTCAAGGGGTCTACGGACCCGGTTTTCGCCGCTGGCTCCTTGCATCTGGCCCGTTTCCGGCCAATCAATCCATCATTACACGGCTGACAGAGCACTAGCCAGGACCAGCGCTGCGCCCGCTCTCCCGCGTGGAGGTCCAAAAAATAAATTGTGCCGGCGCTTATCGTCGCGGTCATCACCGCCAATCCGAACAGCCCCGTCCGAATTCGCCGCGTCGCCAGGCGAATCAGCAATATCACCACGAGCACAATCGGTCCGCACGCCAGGGCCGCGATACGCCAAATCTTTGGCGCCGGCGGCGCGGGTGCGCCCAATCGCCGCAATCGCTCTACTATTACCGGCGGAAGGGATGTGGCGGCCCGGCTCTCCCACAATTTCCGGTTGGCAGCCGGCGGGGTCACCCACGCGCTCGCCGGCAACCAGCGGGGCGGCTGATGGCCGGCGTAAATCAGTCGGGTTCCGACGCCGAAGAATTGCAGCGCCCGCCGACGGCTCAGAAGCGCTGCGCTTCGGCGGTTGAGCAGTATGGCGCAGCAGGATGAAAAATCCAGTGGAGGCGAGCGCAACAATTCTGCGGCGGTGATCGGCATGGCGGCGAGACGGGCCGGCTTAAACAAGACTGCGATTTTCGAGAGCAAACCGGTTGTGCCCGGCGGTATCGCCACGACCACGCGCGGCGCGCCGAGGCTTGCCGGAATTCGTACTTGAATTTTCCATGTTCGCTTGCGCCCGCCGTTTGTTTGCTCAGTCAGAATTACAGGCCAACGGCCCATCGGCAGTGTGGCGGGGGCGACATACGCCAGCGGGACCAGGACATGCCGGCGACCATTGTTGTCGCGGCACACCGTCTCCGGTCCGCCGCGGGCGTCGCGAATGGTTAAACGCAGCGATTGCCGGCTCAGCCGGTGTGACAACGCAATCCGCAGCGCAGCCCAGCCGCCCGGTTTCGGCGGCGCACCGGCAGCCAGGCGGACGGCAACCGCTGAAACTCGCGGCGATGAGATAGTCAATAGAAAAACTGCAACCAGCGCCGTTGCTGGCAGCCTCACCCCTGGCAGTGATTGGCGTCGTTGCGAACTTCGATTTTGGCAAACGTTCCCGGATAGAATAGGCGAAGTCCTTGGAAAAAATCCCGCCGGTTCATGACGATTGGGAATTCTCCCCCGCCATCCCCAAATACCACTTGAGTCTAACACTTTTTCCCGTGAACGTTTATGAATGTTGCTATGATGTTCACCATGGAGACCAATGCCCGTGCGGTGGCGGTGGAGTTGCTGGCGCGATGGCGGCATCTTCACGAGCCGCCGCTTATTCCGGAGCATAAGAGCGCATTCTGGTCCAATCTTTCCCCGCGCGATCGGGTGTTGGCGTTCGATCTGATTCACGGAATCATACGCTGGCGCGGCACGCTGGATCATATTATACGGATTTCGCTGCGCCGCTCCGACGATCAACTGGAGCCGCTGGTACGAGCCATTCTTCAACTGGGGGCCTATCAATTGCTTATGCAGGACGGCGCGGCCGATTACGCCGTCATCGACACTAGCGTGAACCTGGCTCGCCAGCGCGGCGCGGCACGCGCTGCGGGCCTGGTCAATGCCGTTCTGCGTCATATTCAGCGGCTGCGCGTGGGCGCCCAACCGCGGCAGGCGCCGCGGCCCGATACGTTTGCACTCGATGCCCGGCGACAAATGCGATTATCCAAACCAATTTTTCCTGACCCGAAAACGGATTTTCCCGCCTATCTTGCCGCCGCCGCCAGTCATCCGCCGGAACTGGTCGCGGCCATGCTGGCCTGGCTCGGGCCGGATCTCATTTTGCCGATGATGATCGCTGATAATTGCCGGCCGCCGATTGTACTGCGGGCGGATCGGACGGATTTCTCACCGCCGCTCGATGCCGGCTTGCGACCTCATGAAGAGCCGGGCTATTTTCTTGCCGCCGCCGGTTGGACGCCGTCCGTGGAAGAACTTGTCCAGCGTGGCGAACTTTCTCCCCAGGATTCCACCGCCGGTCTTGCCGTGCGCGAGTTGATCGGGCTGCTCAAGAACCGATCCATGGAACAACCCGTCGATGCGTCCGCGCACACGGAAAGATCGGCCAATCTGAAAATTCTTGATTTATGCGCCGGCCTGGGCACCAAGACCGTACAACTGGCGCGCGCCTTGCCCACCGCTGATATCACCGCCGCCGATATGGCGCCGGAAAACTCCAGCGACTCTCGCTTTGTGTTCGCCGGCTGGGTCTGACCAACGTGCGTGTTTTACCGGTGGCAATGATTGAATCCGATACCGGGAGCTATCCCGACGGCGCTCGGGACAGGTCGTTCGATATTATTTTGGTCGACGCGCCCTGCTCCAATACCGGCGTTTTGGCTCGTCGCGTCCAGTCGCGCTGGCGCTGGCCCGTGCTGAACCGCGCCGCCCTGTTTGAGCAACAGCGTAAATTGCTCCAGTGGGCGGCGGGGGTTCTCGCCAACCGGGGATGGCTGGTTTACAGCACGTGCAGCATCGATCCGGAGGAGAACCGTTCCGGCGTAACCGAAGCGCTGTTGCAAGACCGGCAAAGTTCCTGGCGCGTGCTTAGCGAAAAAGCCGTGTTGCCCGCGGATACCGGCGATCCCGCGCAGCGCCGCGATGGCGGCTTTATCTGTATCTTACGCCGCGATGGCTGATCCCCCGCGTTGGCTTTCCGGCCACGCGCGGGCCAAGGTTCGATTGTCTCCCGATAGTCCCGATGGATAGCGACCCGATGGATGGCCAGAGGAATCGTCCAATCGCCACCCCGTCGAATTCGTCATATACTTTCCGCACTGGCGGTTAGTGCTCTGTCTCAAAACAGTAGTGTTGCAAGAGCTTAACCCGTCGCATAGTGTCATGGAACGGTTGGTTTCTTTATTGATGAGGTCATGATGAAAGGCCGTGTTTTTCATCGTTTGCCGCGGCGGGTTTTTTTGAAGGCCTGCGCTCTGGCCGCCACCGCCGGTTCTTTTTCCGGCCCCTTGTGGGCGGCGGATCCTATTGCCTCCGTTAGCGGGCGAATTCATAAAAAAGGTTCATCACCATACCCCGGGCACACCCAGCGGGTGCTTCCGATTATCGGCACCGGATGGCGCGGGCATACGTTTCCCGGAGCCACGGCGCCGTTTGGACTGCTGCAGTTAAGCCCGGATACCGCCGGGCCACCGGAGCCGAATTACAACTGGAATCATTGTTCGGGTTATCACTATCCGGATCAGACGGTGTTGGGATTCAGCCATACGCATCTGCAGGGCACGGGCGCAAGGGATCTTGGCGACGTGTTGCTCATGCCGGTGGTGGAGGGGCGGAATTGGGGTTGGGATGCCGGCGCCCCGGGCGCCGAGCATGAAGTGCAGATCGAAGCGTTGGGGCCCAATACCGGCTGGGTATCCAGGTCCGATCACCATGGTTACGCCTCGCGTTTTTCGCATCAGCAGGAGGTGGTTCGGACTGGTTATTACAGCGTGTACCTGCAAACACCGCGCGTGAAAGCGGAGCTTACGGCGACGACCCGCTGCGGTATGCACCGGTATACATACCCGGCATTGCCGGCCTCTACGCAGCGGGGCGTGATCATGGATCTGGTCCATGGCCTGGGATGCACGGTTTACCACGCGGCGTTGAACATGGAAAGTCCATCGCGCATCAGCGGCAAACGTTATACCCATGGATGGGCCAAGGACAGGCAAATCTATTTTGTCATGGAGTTCTCCCGCCCCCTGGCTGGTGCGCAGGTTAAGGTGGATGGCAAGATCCGCCGGGCCGCCACGGGGGACCGATTCGCGGGTACACATATCAAGGCCATGTTCCACCCGGCGCCGGGATCGGAATCGCTGGTGATTCGCGTGGGCATTTCCTGCACCAGCATCGCCGGCGCAAAAAAGAATCTGGCCGCCGAGATGCCACACTGGGATTTTGACGCCCTTCGGCAGCAGGCCGAACAGGCCTGGAATCAGGCGTTAGCGGTCCTGGATGCCGATTTTCCGGATCAGGCGCTTGCTCAAACTTTCTATACCGGCGCTTACCATGGCTTGGTGGCCCCGGCGACATTTAATGATGTGGACGGAACCTACCGCGGCCAGGATCATGGAAATCATCCCAATCCGGGATTCACCAACTACACCACTTTGTCGATATGGGATATTTTTCGCAGTGAATTTCCCTTGATTATGCTCATGCAGCCGCACCGCACCACGGATATTATCCACACACTCCTGGTCGACTACCGGCAGCTCAATCAGCACTCGCTGCCGATCTGGCCTTTATGGGGTAATGAAACGTGGTGCATGGACGGATTTCATGTTGTGAGCATGATCCTGGGAGCCTATGTCCGTGGGTTCCGCAATTTTGATGTGCCGGCCGCCTACGCCGCCATGCGTGATACGGCTTTGGTTGGCGCCATCCCCAACGGCAACAGGGAATCGCAGGAACAATTTCGGCATGATGGCTATGTGCCCACGGGGCACGGCCAGGGATCGGTCTCGCGCTCACTCGATTTCGCCTACGATTGCTGGTGTGTGGGCGCCATGGCCGAGTTGCTGGGCAAGCGCGATGACGCCGCAATGTTCTACAAACTGGGACAGAACTATAAGAATCTCTTTGATCCAAAGACCGGATTTATGCGGTGCAAAACGAAAGAGGGCCGATGGCGTGCGCCGTTCCGCCCGGATCAGGAACATGGGTACACGGAGTGCGACGCCTGGCAGGCGACATTTAATGTCATGCAGGATGTGCAGGGCTTGATTGATCTTTTTGGCGGAGATAAGCCGTTTATCGCCAAGCTGGATGCTCTGTTTGCCGCGCCATCCCACGGTCCATCGGATATCGATATCACCGGCATGGTGGGTCAGGACGCCCAGGGCAATGAACCAAGCAACCATATTCCGTACCTGTATCCTTTTGGCGGCGCGGCCTGGAAGACGCAGTATTGGATGCGAAAGGTGGCGGCGTTGTATCGCCACACTCCGGGGGGTATTCCAGGCAACGATGATTGCGGCCAGTTGTCAAGCTGGTTTGTTTTTGCGGCACTGGGCTTCTATCCGGTTAACCCCGCAACGGGGGTTTATGTGATTGGCAGCCCGCTGGTAAATCGGGCTGCAATTCACAACCCGGCGCAGGGGACCACCTTTGCCATCATAGCCGAGAACAATTCACATGAGAATGTATATATACAAAATGTTCAACTCAACGGCAAGGATTTGCCGCGGTCCTGGTTTGCGCATGCGGATATACTCGCGGGCGGGGAACTGCGCTTCCGGATGGGTTCAAAGCCCAACAAGGAATGGGCGTCCGCCCCGGCGGATCGGCCCCCTTCCGGGTTGGTTCCCTGACTGGCGCCGGCGCGCCGTCAAGAGTCCCGCCTCGTGGACGATAGCCCGACTTAAGCCTGGCTCAATAGGTAGGCTCTTATGACGATGCCGGCGGGTGGGACCGCCCGGCCGCACCGGATGGCGGCGTTTCCATCCGGCCGAAGATCATTCTGCCGGCCGAGGTCTGAACCGCGTTGGTCACGAGCAATTCCACCTCCTGTCCGATACTGCCTCTGGCTCCCTCCACCACCACCATCGTTCCGTCTTCCAAATAGCCGACGCCCTGGCTGACCGTTTCGCCGGGTTTGACAATTCGCACGCGCATCGGTTCGCCCGGCAGCACCATGGGTTTGAGCGCATTGGCCAGATCGTTAAGATTGACCACCTCCACCCCGTGCAACGAGGCAACCTTGTTGAGATTGTAATCGTTGGTGACGATCCGCCCGTTCTCCTGCCGGGCCAGCGCCACCAGTTTCTGGTCCACACCCTCCAGGGACGAGGCGTCGGCGAGTGTTCCATCCCACATGCGCAGCTCGACGCGCCGCATCGTCTGCAGACGGTGGAGCACATCCAGCCCGCGGCGTCCGCGACCCCGTTTGAGTTTGTCCGCCGAATCCGCCACGGTTTGCAGCTCGTTGAGGACGAACCGCGGAACAATCAGCCGGCTTTCAAAAACGCCCGTCGCGGCGATATCCGCAATCCGCCCATCGATAATCACGCTGGTGTCCAGGATGAATGGACGCGATCCCCGCATCGCCCGGCTGAACTCCACGTAGGGAATGATGAAGCGAAAATCATCCTTGGTCTGCAGGATAAATGAAATCGACAGGTAGACGCATATCAGCCCGATCAGCAGTTTAATCCCCGTAATCAGCGGTTCTTCCACCCGCATATCGACATGGGAAAAAAAGATGTCCGCCACTTGCTGCACCAGGTAACCCAGCGCCAGCGCCACCAGCATACCCACCAGAATGCCCATGAACATGCCCGATAACGCCGCCAAGTTCTTCCTTTCCATCAGGAAGTCCAGCAGAATTACGGCAATGGAAATCACCACGCCGCTGGTCATCACCAGGTATGGCCAGAGATACTGGCCGGAAACCGTCTGCGACAGGTATGCCAGCGCCACGGCCGATACCAGCACGATGAAAATCAAACGAATGATATTGAGAATCATAACGGCTCCTGCCGCCGGTCGGCCGCATCGAACCGCCGCGACATGTCTCAACCGCGGTTCCCGGACGCCGGCGTCTGGCATTCTAACCGTTTCTGAACGCCAATGAAGCGTCCTTCCTGGCGCCGGCGATCGGGGAACATGCGGGGATGAACCGCCATACTCCTGGGCGCCGGGCGGTAGCGGGTGGCATCCGGAACGCCTGTGAATTATGATCCGTAAGGCGGGGAGACAACAGGAGTCGCCAGGAAATTCAATCCATTTTGGGAAACAGTATTCGCCCATGAAAAGCTATACCGAATATCTTACGTTCAACGTACCGGCACGGATGGACTTTGTGAATATCACGCCGCGGTTGGAGGAGATTGTCGAAAAAAGCGGCGTTCGGGAGGGACTGCTGCTGTGCAACGCCATGCACATCACCGCGGCGGTATTTATCAACGATAATGAATCCGGCCTGCATCAAGATTACAAGCAGTGGCTGGAACGACTGGCCCCGCACGCGCCAGTTTCACAATATCGCCATAACGATACCGGCGAGGACAACGCCGATGCGCACCTTAAACGTCAGGTCATGGGGCGCCAAGTGGTCGTCGCCATCACCAACGGCCGGCTCGACTTCGGTCCTTGGGAGCAGGTATTCTATGGCGAGTTCGATGGCCGGCGGAACAAACGCGTGCTGGTGAAAATCATCGGAGAGTGATACGCCCCACCGGCGGGAACGGGCGATCTCCGATCACGAAGGGGCACTACTGCGCGGCGCAGCCGCAGCTCCACTCTCTACTTTCTACTTTCGCCCGCCGGCGGCGCAGCCGCAGCTCTACTCTCTACTTTCCACTTTCTTCCGCCGACGCTTCAGCAGCCCCAATCCGCCC
>JAJZKY010000214.1 GCA_021803885.1 Planctomycetota bacterium | reverse complement strand
TCATGGCCACGGTGCAAAAACACGGCCTGCGACTGGTGAGCATGTGCGGCCACGATTCACTGGGCGATGGCTTGAACCGGGTGGAGAACCACCAGCGAATAACCGCGGAATTGCACGAGTCCATTGGCCTGGCGGCGGATTATGATATTCCCGGCCTGATTTGCTTCAGCGGCAACCGCAACGCCGGCCAAAGCGATTACGAAGGTCTGCTTGTTTGTGCCCAGGCCCTGCGGCTTTGTGTTCCACTGGCCGAAGCCAAGGGCGTTAACCTGAATGTGGAACTGCTTAATTCCCGCATCGACCATTACAACTATCAGGCCGATCATACCGCTTGGGGGGTGGCGCTTTGCCATCTGGTGAACAGCCCGCGGGTTAAGCTGCTTTACGATATTTACCACATGCAGATTATGGAAGGCGATGTGATTCGCACCATACAAAAATCCATCTGCCATATCGGCCATTTTCATACGGCCGGGAATCCGGGCCGGCACGATCTGGATGATTGTCAGGAACTCAATTACCGCGG
The DNA here is from genome assembly GCA_021803885.1 of Planctomycetota bacterium. The sequence goes on along the minus strand of JAJZKY010000214.1, from coordinate 6,872 downwards.
CATCTGCCGGGCCATCGCCCAAAGCGGCTACGACGGCTACGTCGGGCACGAATTCTGGCCCCAAGGTGATGCCATGCAGTCGCTGCGCCGGGCCTTTGCCATATGCGACTGGCAAGAAGGCTCCGTTGGTTAACGGTCAAGCCGTATGCGCCAAACAGGAGTAACCACCCATGACCCAACGCATCATATTCACCGGCCAACATCAATGCACCCTGGAATCCGTGGCCCCTGCTCGAAAACAATGCCAACAAGCTTACGAAACCATCGACGCCCAGCGTGAAGCGACCATGGGCGTATTATTTGATTGGACTTCCATCTGATTTGACGGCTTGAACTTGCTGGAGTCAACGCTGCAGAAATTATTCGTGTAAAGCGGCGGCCAGCTTGGGGCCTAGAATCACCTGCGGTTGCGGGGTTGGCCGGTAATTGGGCTGGACTGAAAGTTTCATCGGTTGACGCTTGGCCGCGGGCATACCGTGCTGATCGATGATTTTTTGGATGAGCATAATGCCTTCCATGAGGGTTTCTGGCCGTGGTGGGCAGCCAGGCACGTACACATCCACCGGTAGAAATTGATCTATGCCCTGCACGGTGGCGTAATTATCAAAAACCCCGCCGGTGCTGGCGCAAGCCCCCATACTGATGACCCATTTCGGTTCGGCCATCTGCAGATATATACGATGCAGCACCGGCATCATCTTGATGCTCACGCGGCCGGCCACAATCATCAGGTCCGCCTGCCGTGGCGAAAACCGCATTACTTCCGCACCGAATCTGGCCAAATCATAGCGGCTGCTGGCGGTGGCCATCAGCTCAATGCCGCAGCAGGCCGTAGCAAACGGCATCGGCCATACGCTGGAACGCCGACACCAGTTGACCACCTTTTTCAGGTTCATGGTCAGAACATTATCTGGTAACGCAGTAGGTTCTATGGACATAAAACAGCTTCCTAAGCAGGGCCGGCACAGGCCACCGTTCGCCGGGATCTTGCGGGCCGGCTTCCGGCGGCCGTTAACTCCAGTTGAACACATCCTTAGCCCACGCATACACGTAAGCTAAAATCAGGATGATAGTAAAAATAATGATGCTGGCAAAAAGTGGCACATGGCTTAAATGCAGGGCGGGATTTTGCCGCTTGGAAAAGATCATCACCCATGGAATCAAAAACAGAATTTCCACATCCAGCACCAAAAATACCATCGCCACCAGATAAAACCGCACGTTAAAGCGGTCTTTGGTGCTGCCCAAGGGATCCACGCCGGATTCATAAGTCGAATCTTTCACCCGCCCCTTGCGCGACGGCCCCAAAATCGCCGAAAGCACCACATTGCTAAGTGCAAAAATCAAGGCGATAATAAAAAACAACCCAATGAGTATCCAATACTCAAAAGTATTGGAAGGGGAGGCCACGGCAGCCAAGGCTAAATTTGCCATAAAAACTCTTCTTCGCTGGACCTTGCACCCGCCTGGCCCCAGGCGATTGTGAAACAACTCACAAACTCCTTCGGATTATACCCAACATTCCAGCAATTGGTCAAAAGCTCCGCGCCACAGCATTGTGTTTTGTAACCGTTACCAGGCTCCAGCCCGCGGTTGCAAACAATTCTCGTAACCGTTCACGAAAGGGCGACCGGGCAGGCTGGAAGCCCGCACCACAAGTGGTGTCCCCGCTGTTGAGGACGCCACCACTGCCGTAACGCTGATCTGTTGGCTTGGCCGTGAACGGTTACCAATTCCCGCGGCTTAGCGAAACTTGCAGGCTCAGGCCCGCTTCTCCACGGACTCGGGCTTGTGAGCGGCATTGTCGGGTCCAGAGTTTTACGGTTAAAGGTGGCCTCAGTATGCCCCGCAAGGCCATGGCCGGACTGGTGTAATGGGTGGCGCAGCATCTGAAGGGTGCGGCTATGACAGGCCGAAGTTATTTCGCAAATGCCATAAATATCGCTCCAGCATTTCGCATAAACACAATTTATATGTTTTGTACTTTCCATCTGTCAATTTCTGACTATACCTTAGATATAGGAATACTGGTCGCGCGATACTGCTGGCGGCCCGGGCAAATGATAGCTTGTAACGCCAGATAAATGCTTCTGCGAAGAAAGCTTGGTTCGATGGACATGATGCACTGTGGAAAAGAAAAGTCCGATATTATTTTTTAATTATTGGCCTTGTCCGCGGTTTATTGTGTGCCTATGATTAATATGACACAGCTAACATGGTGCAAGTGTCCAGTCGGCCTACGCGGAAGTGAACGGGTAACCACCAGCAGCCCAGCAGCATGGAGTGCTCAAAGATGCGAAGATTTCGCGATTTAAGCGCCTCATGGTTTCTGGCTCAGGAAACGGAGTATCACATGGCTGAGAGCGATGGATTCCAAGTTAGTACTTCTCGCTTTGTCAAAGAATTGCAGCCCGCCTTTGAGAAAGGGGATCTTCGCTGGGCATACGAAGTTCTCCACGAGGCTTGGCCGGTGGGGTGGTTGATTCAGTTTCTCGTGGAGGGCGATGTGCAGGCCCGGAGACTGGCGATTATGTCGCTGGGCCTGGTCGGCGATGGAACCGCCGTTGGACCTTTAATACGTACTCTTCACGATCAGGATCTCAAAGTGAACCAACTGGCGGACAATTCTCTCCGCTGCATCTGGTGTGGAATGGGTAAAAAGCAGAGTACCCATCTTATTAAGCAAGGCAATACCCACCTGAACCATGGCAACACGGAAGCTGCGATTGAACGCTTCTCCATGGCCATCGAAGTGGACCCTGGCTTTGCCGAGGCGTACAACCAGCGGGCGATTGCCTATAGCTTGGCCGATCGGTTTGAAGAAGCGATCGCAGACTATCAATCAACCCTCAATCTCGAACCGCTGCATTTTGTAGCTATGGCCAATTTAGGGCATTGTTATTGTAACTTGGGCGATTTCATGCGTGCCCGCCACTGTTATGAGCAAGCTCTGGTCCTCAATCCTCATCTGGAAGGCGTAGCCGCAGCCATTGACATGATCGACCGCATCACCGATTCCCAGGACAAAGTAGCATAGGTTGGTTCAAGTTGGTCGCGAAGTTTCAAGCCCGAAGAAGGCTGAAAGCCGATTGCTGACGGCTGGTGGCTCTTCCAAAGGCCGCCATCTCCAATCGACGGCATGCCAGGACTCCCGCGATCCCAAGATATCCCTCCGAATATGCTGATTTGATAACGGCTGCGATGCATTTGCAACAATGGATGGCCACGCTTCAATGTATTTTTGCCGCACGGCAATTTTTTTTAACAGACAGGCAGGCTTCGAGCTATACTATAATAAACAATGTAAGGAGTATCCGAATGTCGGCTAAGAACCTATCCACTTTTACCATTCTGGCAATTCTACTTTTGGTTTTCGGTGGATGTTCATTTTCCCCCGCTCCTCAACGCACCGGCCTGGTAACACTCAACGGCCAGCCCATCACACTCCTGGGCAAGCCGGTTCATGTGGGCGAAGCGGCCCCGCGGTTTAAGGCCGTCGCCAACAACATGACGGTTTACCATTTTCAACCTGGCCATGGAAAAGTCTGGATTCTCTCGTCGGTGCCATCCCTGGATACGCCCGTCTGCAGTTTGGAGACTCACCATTTCAACCAGGTGGCGTCCACCCTGGGAAAAGATGTGGGAATCATCACCATCAGCATGGACCTGCCCTTTGCCCAAAAACAGTGGTGCGGTGCCAAAGGCATTAAGCACATCATGACCGTTTCTGATTACCGCTTCCACAGCTTTGCCCAAGCTTACGGCGTGTTGATGAAACAAAACGGTTTGCTGGCACGGCAGGTGGTGGTAGTGGGCAAAACGGGCAAAATATCCTACATTCAACTGGTGCCCAACATCGCCCATCAGCCCGACTATGCCCCGGTGCTGGCCGCGGCTCGTCAGGCTGCAGCAGCCAACCCGTAACCAAAGCGGGGAGGGCGTAGAGTCCGGCGTGTGGTGCATGGTGGGCCGGAAAATTTATTCTCTAATACGGTTTGGCTGGGGGCGGAATTCAGGTGTTCGTCAGAGGCATTGCTTATGGGGTGCTGGCCGTAGAAACGGGGGGTGGCTCGTGACCGTGTTCGTCTACCATGCCCAGTTCCTGCAAGGCTTTCAGAGCGGCTTGCTGCTCGGCATCCTTCTTGGTAGTGCCCCAGGCAGGGCTGAATCCGCGATCGTTGGCCACCACACGTACCTGGAAGGATTTGTTATGATCCGGCCCGGTTTCATCCAGAACTTCATAGGTGGGGGTGCCGCCCAACTGCCGCTGCACGTATTGCTGCAGCAGCGATTTGTAATTCTGCTGATGGCTGGTTCTGGCGTATTGTAATATCCAGGTTTCAGTATGTTTAAGCACAAAGGTGCGGGCGTTTTCAAAACCTCCGTCCAGATAAATGGCGGCCACAACAGATTCAAATACTCCCGCGGCCAAACTGCTCGGACGGTTACCCGCCCCTTCCATTCCCCGTCCCACGCGGATAAGGGCGGTAAGGCCGATGGCGTTGCTGATGGCGGCACACGTGCGACGCGAAACCACCGCGGATTTGAGTTTGGTCAGTTCGCCTTCCAGATGTTCGGGATAAATTTCATAAAGCCGCTGGCACACAATAAGCCCCAGCACGGCATCGCCAAGGAATTCCAGCCGCTCGTTGGAAAGCAATCGGTTATCCGCGCAGGAAGAATGAGTTAATGCGGCATCCAGCAATTCCGGATTACGGAACTGGTATTCAATGATCGCCTGGCACTGGTCCAATATTTCCTGAATAACCATCGTTTTGTCAGTCCAGATCCGTTATCAGTCCGACCCCGGACTATGTATGAATAGCATCCGTGCATATGAATCGCCGCCTCCAGCGTCATCGTCAGCTACGGCCGACATCGCCATAATTATCGACCAGTCCCGCGCAGGACCGACAATAATTCAATCATATCCTCCGGCACAGGGGCTTCCAGAGTCATACGGGTAAAATTAAAGGGATGCACAAATTGCAGCCTGAAGGCGTGCAGCGCCTGGCGGCCGATAACCGGGCAGGTCGGACCAACGGCCGAAGGGGCGTTGCGTCCGGTAATATCCAGGGGCGAAAGTTCGCGTCCACCATAGGTAACATCGCCGACAATAGGATGCCCGATATGCGCCAGATGCACCCGTAGTTGGTGTGTGCGGCCCGTTTTCGGAGCCAATTCCAGCAGAGAGCATCGGCCAAACCTCTCACGCACGTGGTAAATGGTTTGTGCCGGGCGCCCGCCCTCCGTACGAACGGCATATTTTTCGCGGTTGCCCGGGTGGACTCCCAATGGAGCATCTATCATATCGCTATCCAGCGCCGGTACGCCATGAACAATGGCCAGATACGTTTTGCGAATGCTGCGGCGCTCAAATTGACCGGCCAACCGCCAATGGGCCTCATCAGTTTTGGCAATCAGGATCAGGCCGGTGGTATGGCGGTCCAGGCGATGAATGATGCCCGGTCGCCACGGATCACTGCCGGTGGAAAGCGTGCCGGCGGTCTGGCGGGCGTGGTACAGCAGGGCGTTGATCAGGGTGCCGGTCCAGTGGCCGCGGGCCGGATGAACCAGAAGATCTGCCTGTTTATTGACCGCCAGAAAGTGGTCGTCCTCATAAATAACCTGCAGCGGGATATTTTCCGGCAGGGCGTGATGATCCACCACAGGCGGTATATCCAGTTGTACTTTGTCTCCGGCCCGCAGCAGCGTACTGGATTTGGCCGGACGATCATTGACCAAAGCGGCTCCCGCACGAATTAATTTTTGCAGCATCGAGCGCGAATGGTGCGGCAGCCGATCGCGCAGGTACAGGTCCAGGCGTTTTTGTAGATCGTGGCGAATATGAAACTCAATATGATCGAGTGCCTCATCTACGGGCAATGATTCCAGTCCATCAACCTCCTCCATCGGTGCCAAGGGTTGATCATTCACATCAGGCTCGTTGTACATGGGGTTGTCCTGAAAATTCAAGAGCCTTGGTTATCCGGATCGCGGGGACGGCTGGGTCACGGGTGTTCGCCGCGGCTGGTGGGGGGGGGAACAGCCGGTTGTGCAGGGCGCTGCGCAAGTGGTTGGGCCGCACCACGCCCACATAATCTTTTAGTTGCCGGCATTTGCGGCGGTCATCGAATTCAATTCACTCACGGTGTATTTATGAAACTGGCCATCACATTGCTGGGCCAATTTTTGCAGTTCCCGGCGCTCGCCATCCACACTGATGATATCCAGCCGCTGACCGGGGCTGCGTTTGGCCTCCATGGCCGCAACGAGATTGTGGGGCATCTGAAATTTAGCTGTAACAAAGATCACCTGGTTTCCGCCTAAAGCCAGCGATGCAAGCATGCTCTTGAGGGTATTGTTGGATCCGTAGCTTATGGCATTTCGCAAATGGTGCAGCATGGGCCGGAGAGCCTTGACTTCCGAGCGCCGCAACCAGCCCTGCGCCGGCAGCAGTTTCAGGCCTTTGTTCCGCCAGATGGCTACCCGGAATTGCTGATCCGGGGCCAGGGTGGCCACAGCTTCCTGCACACCTTGGGTAACATAGCTGAAACTGTTGATATTGGCCGAGGAACCGTCAAGACTGAAAATAATCTTGTCGCCTGTCAGCGGAATGCCCAGAAACAAAGGTCCGCTCGGTGCGTGGGTGCCATTTCCCGAATGGTGCGCGCTGCTGGAGGTGTACGTTGATGTGGCGCTCCGGCGGGACTCTTGGCCCATGATCTGCCAGATGACCAGACCTACGGCCACGAGAAACAGCAATGCCACCGCCACCAAAGACCAGAACACCAGCGGATCCAGACCCAGCCACCGTTGTTTGTGTGGCACGGATGCTGCACGTGACACGGGTGTGGTTGCACGTGCAGCGT
>JAJZKY010000213.1 GCA_021803885.1 Planctomycetota bacterium | reverse complement strand
GACGCGGCAAGAGCTTGCGGCTCCCTTCTGATCTCTTTATTTTTGCTTTAGGAGCTAAACCCATGTTTACCATTCAATCGCATTTATTTTTCCGAAGTGCCAGGCGTAAGAGTTTACGAAAGGGATTCACGCTCATTGAGCTTCTGGTGGTGATCTCGATCATCGCGCTGTTGATCGCGTTGCTGTTGCCGGCGCTGGCGCAGGCCAAGAGTTTAGCCCTGCAGATTGAATGTGCCTCGAACCTGCGCCAGGACGGTATCGCCATGAGCGAGTACTCCAATGAATATCGTGGGAGGTATCCCCTCTCCAACACCGGCGACTGGCCGTTTGGAACGTATGCCGGCTATGATGCCAAAAACAGCGTATGGGCTAATTATCCGGTATGGGGGTTAGGCCTCCTGTATTTTGATTCCTTTGGAGCTAACGGCGATAACATGACCAATCCGCGTCCGGGCATCCTGACGCCCAGCCCACAGGGAATTTCCATGATGTTTTCCACGCAGCCGGGGGGATTCACGCAGACGGCCTTTTTCCCGGCCAGTGCCTACACCAATGGCATTGCGACCAACTGGAGCGACTCCTACAGCGGTTATTGTTATTGGCTGGACCGTGATCTGAACACTTATACAGTCGGCGAGGATCTGGCGGGATTGCAGTACCAACAGACAGGTGGCAATGCGAACGCCTACGTATCCAGTTACGTCTACTTGCCGCACTATTACCACACCGATCATATACCGGCGGCCAGTCCGCTTTCCAGCCCCGGATCAATTCTATTGACCGATGAGGTATTTTATCAAGGCCCGGCCGGCCTGAGAGGGTTGACGGGATTTCCGTCTGCCGGCGAAGTCAGTTCCAATCATGTGTTGACATCAAACAATTACGATTTGCCAGATGGAGCGCATGAGCTTTACAACGATGGCGCGGTGGTGTGGGTACCGATGTCGCAGATTCATCCCCGCATGACAATTCAGGCAGGCTTGGTGATGGGCTGGTGATTGGCGAGGGGGTGCGATTTACGGCCCTATGATGGTTTCTCCCGGATGCAAGATCGGAAGAAGTGGCCTTTCGTGGCACAAAATGTCCGGCGTGAAAAGAGGTCCTATTGTCGTTGGTATTATCGCATTTTGGAGATACACATTTTATGCATCGACGAAAGTTCCTGCAAACAGTGGGGATATCAGCGCTTGCGGCCGGGGTAGTCAGCGATAGGAAATTATCTGCGGCGGCCTCATCCGTCGCGAACGCGGAGAACGCCCGGCTCGACAATTTCAGCGACACATGGGTAGCCACCGATGGCTTGGGGCGTAGCTTACCGGTGGGACCGAATGTGCGCCCTCCGAGGCGTGACCGCTTCATTGCCATGTTTTATTTTTTGTGCCATACGCCCGATCCGCGCGGTCCCTATGACGTCACCCGCATTAAAGCGTCCGATTTCTCCGCAATGCAGACAAATTCCTCGCCCCCTTGGGGGCCTTTGTACGCGCCGCATTATTGGGGCGAGCCGTTATTCGGCTATTATTTGGGCGATGATCCTTGGGTACTGCGGAAGCACGCGCAGCTTCTGGCGGCCGCCGGTGTCGATACACTTATTTTTGATACCAGCAACAAAGTTACGTATCCCGAAAATTACCACACGCTGTTGCGGGTATTCTCGGAGATGCGGAAGGCTGGCCAGCCGACGCCACAGGTGGCGTTTCTCACCCCATTTTGGAATCCCGGCAGCACGGTGAACAAGCTTTACCATGAACTCTATTCAAAGGGATGGCATGAGGAACTGTGGTTTAAGTGGGAGGGCAAGCCGCTGATTCTAGCGGATCCAAAACAGATTGATCCGACATTGCGTGGCTTTTTCACGTTTCGTAGCCCGCAGCCCAGCTATTTCATCGGCCCTACCGGGCCAGAAATGTGGAGCTGGCTGGAAGTGTATCCGCAGCATGTCTTTCGCAACAAGCAGGGCCAGAAAGAACAGATGGCAGTGGGCATCGCGCAAAATGCCATCGGTGACAAGCTGGGTTATATGTCCAATCCGCTTTCCTGCGGGCGTTCTTGGCATCGAGGGCGTCCCGTACAGAACCCCCATCAAACGCCGTGGGGCCTCAACGTGGCCGAGCAATGGAGCCGGGCGTTGCACGAGGATCCGCAGGTGGTATTTTTCACCGGTTGGAACGAATGGACTGCGATGCGCTTTGATACCTGGGCCGGTTGGCCGAATCCGGGCTACCCAATCTTCGTCGATGAGTTTGACCCGGAGCACAGCCGGGATATTGAACCCATGTGTGGCGGATTCGGCGACGCCTATTATTACCAGTTTGTCAGTTATGCCCGACGGTTCAAGGGTGCCCGTCAGCCACCGCGATCCGGGCCACCGCGAACCATCGACCTCCAGGGCGGCTGGGCCCAATGGAGCACTGTTTCACCAAGCTATTATGGCTGTCCAGGCATTACCGCCCATCGCAACCATCCGGGGGTCGGGGGAATCACTCGGTATGTCAACACCTCTGGCCGCAATAATATTATCGTAATGAAAGTCGCTTACGATCAGCGGAATATTTATTTTTACGCGCACACAGCGCAGCCACTGACTTCCCCCTCGGGCGAGAACTGGATGACCCTTTTTATCAACGCCGATTGTAATCCCGCCACCGGCTGGCATGGCTACAACTATGTGATAAACCGCAGAGTGGTGAATTCCGGGACCGGGATATTGGAGCAGACCAGCCACGGATGGAATTGGCAGAGCCGGGAGCAGGTTTCCATGCGAATGGAGCGTAATGAACTGATGCTTTCAGTTTCACGCGAGGCTGTAGGGCTGGAGGGTAGGGCGTTTCGTTTTGAATTCAAATGGGCGGACAACTTCCAGCGAGACGACGACATTGACGCGTTCCTGCTTTACGGCGATGCCGCTCCGCCGGGACGATTCAACTACCTGTTTACAACCGCGTGAGTATAAAGATGCAAATAAGAGTAAATATGAAAATAATCGGAGCAATGGAGGGCCTGTATACAACCCGCTGGCGTGGCGGATAAAGGATCGGATGTTTGCCCGGATGCTTTATAATGGTTGGTAAATAAGTGTGCGTTCACCCCGGCGGAGATGCAAAGAATCATTGGCCCCGGTGGTTAGCCACCCTGTTCATTTTGGTTAATTGCAAGGAAAGAATAATGGAAAAAAGATCGGTTGGATTAACCTTGATATCCACATTGTCCGCCGCGATGGTGGCTCTCGGATTGGCAACGGCCATTGTTGCGGCAGCCCCGCGAACCATCGTTTTGCAAGTCAATCGCACCTCGATTTCCGACGGGCAAAGTGTCGTGGCTACGGTCTTGGCCAAGACGCCTAGCGGCACACCAATTTCCGGACTTAAAGTCCGGGCGCTGGTCAACGGCGAACCTTGGTGCGCCAGTGCAAAAACCTTGCCTTCGGGCGTGGCGCATCTGCTGCTGCCGTTGCCGGAAGTGGGGGCCAACGCCATCGCAATTCGCGGCGGTGGAGTGACTTCAGCGCCGGTAACGGTGCGGGTAAAACATCGACGATTCAAGATCATCACCGATCCCAAACATTTAATCGGCATGGAATATGAAGTCTGGTTTGGCCCCGGCTACGCCCAATGGGGCCACGAAGAGGCAGTTCCGATTCTCGGTCAGTACAGTTCCTTGGATCCGCGGGTGTTGCGGCAGCAGACGTTGTGGTTTAATCAGATGGGTATTAATTTTGTGGAACTGGATTGGACCAACAACCTTACCAAGCCGTTTCCGGACGCCCCGGCCCGCGAATGTATTGCCGCCAACAATGTGCTGTTTCATCTTTATGCCCACATGCGGCAACACCCTAAAATAGTTTTTCTCATGGGGCCGGAGCATAACCTCTGGCTGAATCATACCACAGCCTATACCGGGCCATGGTTTGAAAAGCAGCTCAATTACGTATACCAGCACTACATCAATAATCCGAAATATCGGAATATCTATTTGCATTATCATGGCAAGCCGCTTTTACTTTTATATCTCAATGGGCCGCGGTTTGCGCATCCACCGGTGGTGCGGGATTCACGTTTTACCATTCGGTATGTCGGAGCGTGGCTGCAATATACCAAAGAACAGCAGTACGGCGTATGGTCTTGGTATGACCAGAAAGCCACACCTACCTTTCATCATGGCAAGGCCGAGGCCTTGACGGTGGCCAGCGGCTATCCAGCCATCAATTCGCCGGGCAATGGCCTGAATAACTGGCTTGGACCTGATGCGGGCGGCAAGAATTATGGAGAAACCTACCGCACGCAGTGGCGGGTGGCGGATAAATATCTTCCGCACTTTCTATTTCTATGCCAATGGAACGAATTTGAACCGCCGGATCAGTACAGCGCAAATTTAAGCAACGATATGGAGCCTACAGTTATGACCAGGTTGGGATCGCACCGGCCCAGTGGCTGGGGCTTTTTTTATAATGATCTGACCAGCCGGGAAATTCGCCGCTACCACCATCTGATCGCGGCACGCCGGCTCGCCGGCAGGGGTTCCGCCGCGAAGTAAGTGTTTTCTCCTTTTTGGAGGGTATTATCATGCCTACGAATATCAATGATCGAAAGAGTGTCGCGATCCGCCTGCTGGTAGCCGCGGCGGGTTTTGCCTTGGCCGCGTCTGTGGCACATGCCGCAGGGGGCGGCTATATCTGGGATGCCGGCGGATCAAATCCCGCCGCGCCCACCGATGGCGGCGGCTCTTGGAGCACCACTGCGGCTAATTGGTCTGATGGAAGCACGAATACCGGATGGAACAATACATTTACCGGCACCAGCCCGTACAGTTCGGTACTGGGTTCGGGCACATTGGAGCCTAATAGTTCTTTTAATTATATGTATTGCCCATCGATCATGTACGACCCCACGGACGGTATGTATAAGGTCTGGACCGGGTATAACACCAATTCGATGCCTGGGGGCGATCACGTCAGTTTTGAGGAGGCCCCCACGCTGGCAGGCTTGGCTAATGCGCCGGTAACAACGGCGTTGGCACCCAACTATAATAATCCTTCTTATTTCGATTCTCTGGATGCCTGTGATCCGAATGTCTATGTGGATCCAACCACCGGCATTTATTATATGGCTTATGACGGCAACACCAATGGCACCGGGCTTTCGGAAACGACACGCATCGGCATCGCCGAGTCCACCAATGGCGGTGCCACATTTACTCCTGTTTACACCAGCAACAGTGCTAATGGCTACGCCCTGATTGCGCCCGGTTCCAACGTTAATCCCTCCGCTTACGGTACCGGTCAGCCGGCGGTGGTGCGTGCCAACGATGGCTACTGGTATATGATTTATACCAACGCCCAGGGCAACGGACCGCCGGACAGCATCAGTGTGATCCGCTCAACCTCGCCCACTTTTGCCAATGCGCAGGGGGTAGCCGACTACACTACCGTGACCAGTTTTTCGCCTACCGAAGTCGGTGGATACTCGTTGGATATGGCCTACAACGCCGCCACGAGTCAGTTTGTTATCGCCGCCAATACCACGCCGGTTGCCACCACCCCCATCGGCAATAATAGTATGGAACTCAGTTTTTTCAACTCCAATTGGAGCTTAGCCAGCCAGGAAAATATCACCGCGAATAATCTTGGTTTTTCCTTCGGCGAAGGCATCGGCTTGCTTTCGAGTTCGGATAAGCAACTACTCAATAACAGCCAGCTTACTTTCGTCGGAGCCACCATTAATGCAACCGATCGGGCGAACAACGAATGGGCCTATTGGGTACGCGGCAATTTCAGCTATTTAAATCTCGCCGTGCCCAATGGTGTGCCCGCTACGAACACGGCAACCTTCGGTTCCAATAACGGTACCGCCGGCACGGTAACGCTGGGCGCGAACATTACCGTCGGCGGTTTAACCTTTAATCCCGCCACCAGCGGTAATTACACCATCGCGGGCAGTGGATCGTATACGCTGGAGCTGACCGGTTCGTCCGTTGTGGCCAATGCCAATGCGACCCTTGCGGCCAACACCACATTTGACAACGGCCTAGACCTGACCGGCGGCCAACAGTTGACACTGAGCGGAACCAACACCAATGCCACCGGCACCACGGTGGCGGCGGGAACCTTGCAGGTGGTGCAGCCCGATGGCACCGGCAGTGGGAATTTTTCGGCCCCCTTGGGAACCGGGAATGTGACCGTGGATACCGGGGCGGTGTTGGCCTTCAACAGTAACAATGGCAGCGGAACTTTGAGCAACAATATCAATATCACCGGCAATGTAAACAATGGTTTTGGTGTGGCCAATAACAACGGGGCGCTACAATTTGTCGGCAATAACCAAACCTATACCGACAATGGAAATATTACGCTTAACAGCTCCAGTACCACGCAAACGCAGATATTCAATTTTGGCATTAACACCACGGTGAACCTCAACGGCGTGATCAGCGGAACGGTTGGTCAACTGAACTTATGGGGCCAAAGCAGCAGCAACGCAGACATGCAGACCTTTAACCTCAATACTCAGGAGACGTACACCGGCAACACCCTCATCGGCTCCTATGCCGCGGGAACGCTGGTAACGCTTAACGGCGGAACCAACACACTGCCCACCGGTGGAGCGCTAATATTGGATTCGGCCAATTGGAACAATGGGGCGTCGCCTGTAACGCTGAACCTGGATGGCAATAATCAGTCGGTTGCCGTTTTGACCGTGCAAAGCTTCACCAGCGCCGGCAACAATAATGGCAACGTGTTAATTGAAAATACCTCAAGCACGCCCGCGGCCCTGACCACCACTATGGAGGGAATCGCCAATTCCTCCGGTTCGGTTAACATCAATATCGGCGGTGGAACTTTTACCATTGGCAAAGGCGTGACGCTTAACGCCAGTCCGACTCAGACTTGGGATACGGTTCTTGGACCCAATGCCACGATGAACGTGGATGCCGGGGCAACATTTAATGCCGGCTTTTATTCCATGATTCAGGGAACGCTCAACGTCAGCGGCACCGCCGCCAATACTGGGGAATGGTTGGTTTCATTTGGCGGCGGCCCCGGGGCGATCAACATCAACCAAGGTGGCGTGGTGGAATCTTATCAAACCCGCATCGGCTCCAGCAATACGCCGGCTACGGTGAACGTCAACACCGGCGGCACACTGGCGGCCAGTTATATTCATTCCGCTGCTGGAACTATCCATTCCACCACCGACTTTTTGAATGTCAATGGTGGCACCCTGGAAAACGGTCCGTACACCACACCCGGCAGTACACCGAGTTATTCCTTGCAGGCGGCGTGGATTACCAATCAGGTCACCGTTCAACTCATGGCTGGCGGAGCCACCATCAATGACAGCGGTCAGTATGATGTGGCCAGCCCCGGCAACCCCGGCGGTGGCCCCAACAACCAGATCGGCCAAAACTACAACCTGC
>JAJZKY010000212.1 GCA_021803885.1 Planctomycetota bacterium | reverse complement strand
TGAATATTCACACGCTGCCGGCGGTACGAAACGCGTAGAAGCCCCGCCTGGAAATCAAAATCCATCGGCTCTATGGGGCGGATCACCACACAATCCATCCGCACATCAATGCCGTAGCGCATGGTGCGCATCACCATGGATACAATCTCCGGATACTCGTGGTAATAGTTGGTGCGAATACGCTGCCCGCGGACGCCATAGCGTTCAGTTAACCAGGTATTGGCCAGCAGATCGCCCCGGATGTTGTCATAGGTCAAGTTGAATATATTACGATTATGGCTGTTGGGATACCGGTGGCGCGCCAGCATATCCAGCCACCAGATACGGCCCATTGCGGTAGCTGAATCTCCCGTATTGCCTTTATAACAATCCGATGCGCCATAATACTTCTGTGAAACCCACGTACCACGTCCACCGGGGTGGGTATGCGATCCGCTGTCCAGACGATAGAACATCGCGGTCCGCCATGCGGCGTCATCCACCACGCCAAAAGCCAGGGCGCCAAAGTTGCCGTCATAATCCACCATGTCACGGACTGTGCCGTTCGTATTGCGTTGCGTAACGAAATGATCCTTCCCATTCCAGAGTTCCGTGCGGATACCTTCGCTGATCGCCGCCTGAAGCTGGCGGTAGCGCCGGGCGCCGGATGTATCACCGCAGAATTCGGATACCGGAGCAATGCGATCCAGAAGACCAACGACGGCCATATTGGTATCCAGCGTGTAACCATACCGGATGAACACGTCGACAAAAAGCGATCCGGTAAATTTTACAAGTTTGACTTTGGGATCGTAGCGATGCAGCAACCACTCGACTGCCTTTTTTATCACGGGGTACTGCCTTTTCAGCCAGCGCTCATCACCGGTTCCCATGGCATAATCAAAACATGCCAGCGTCCAGAATACATTAGGACCGGATTGTGTGGCCCCGGAAATGGCTATCAGGCTGGGGACTGTGCCGTTAAAATTGTGCGGTATCTGCCCGTCCGCAGTCATGTGCCGGGCGCTGCGCTCCACCACCTGCCGGGCCAGGCGGGCCAGCAGCGGGTCACCGGAATAACTGAGTGTTGTAACGGTGCTCCACGCATCGGGATCAAAAAAACTGTTGCCGTCGCCATAAGGCCGGTTCGGTGTGGCCAGATTGGGATAAGCACTGCCGGGAATGGCATAGGAACCCAATACCCCGGCGGAACTTCCGTAAACTGCCGTGTAAAATGCCGCCAGATCCTTGAATTCCATGGAGACATCCGCCGGCAGTGTATGCACCGGAAAAGCCTGATCAGACGCGTATAGACGAAATGAAGCGTTGATTACACCACCGGCGGGATTGGCCCGGTTGACCGGGCGGAATTCGTCAAGCGCAATCCATTGATCTGCAATATGCGATGCGCCGCACAGCACCTGATCCAATCCGCAGGAACTGGCCCCCCATTGATTGACCGTGCCTGAAAACAGATTGTTTTCCAGGATACTGTCCGCTTTTTGCGGCACGATGGAGATCGAGCCGTTCTCACAGTCCATGGTGTAGAACACATCCAGTGGATCGCGCGAACAGAACGTCCGCGATTGCCCTTCGATCAACTGTACATTACCACGCTGATACAGCGCATTGAAGAACCACTGGTTGCAACTGACCCGCACACGCACCAGACCTGCGGCGGCGGAATTGGGAATGTCTGTACGCATATGCAGTTCAAACCACCGCGCGCCGGGCTTCAGGGTAATGATCCATTGTGACCGCACGGCAGCCTCATCGGCCGGGACCATCACCGGCAGCCGCAACCGTATATCTGGAGAGCCGGTGAGGGTTGTTTTAGGTCCGGCGGTCAGGACTTTCGGCGGCACCGTTTTGCCGTCATGCCGGACCGTCTCCAACCGGATGCCATCCGATCCCAGAAGATTATTCCGGTAATGGCCGCGCCCAAAATAATCAGCACTCAATGTCGTGATTGCCGCGCGATGGGGATCAAATTCGATGCGAATAAAGCCATTGTCCATGATCGTCAGGCCGTGTTCATGAAAGGCCCGCACCGGCGGCTGGGGCCCGGGGCCGGCGTCACCTGAAGCGTACTCCACGCCGCGGGAGGAACGGGCCTCCGCCGCATTGGATGTGCTTATAAGTGGAATCATTCCGACCGTCGCCATACCGAGCAGGCGGCGCCGGCTGAAGGGCAAAGATAAAGCCTGGGTTGTCATAGGTTTTCTCCAAATATTACCATGATATACTACACGCAGCCCGCATTGATACAACCCTCATGTGGCATGGACATCCTGTCCATGTTGTTCCGATGGCCAAAGCCTTGGGAACACGGACGTGCGGCCTTATGGACAAATGTTTCCTCAACCGCAGTATACAGGATATACCAGATAGAATCCATGCCTTCAAAATAATATGTTTCAATTATGAGCGATGAATATCAACCGTAATGGCTGTTACGGAATTGACAAAGCGAATTCGCAGCAGGCCGCCGGCAACCGCAATCCATCGCCACAATGTTAAACTTCTTATTATACAGGCATCCTTTCTAAAAACATACGCTTCCGATTGCTGAAATACGATTCATTCCAAATCCGTTACGCTCACTGGAGCGTTTCGATGCTCACCGCACCAGGCCGGAAGGTGGGCGATCCGCCTTGGCTGCGGCCCAATCCTTATTGGGCTTATGGCCCATGCGGAAATACAATTCGCCGCCGGCGACAATATCGCCATGGGTAAACCACGAGCGCGTTAATTCCTTGCCATTAAGTTTGGCGCTTTGAATATAGCAGTTCTCAGGCGAATTGTTATCGGCGATGATACTGAAAGTTGTGCCCGTGGCCGGATTATTTATTTTAGCGCGGTTCACCAGCGGGCTGCCGATCACATACACGCCGGTGGCGGCATTGACCGGATAGAACCCCAACGCCCCCATCGTAAAACAACTGGAGATTTGGCCAATATCATCATTGCCCGGAATGCCATTGGGCGTGTTGTTGTAAAGCCCCAGCACCTTACGTATCCAATACTGGGTTTTCCAGGCCGCACCGGCAAACGGATACAGATAGGGAATGTGGTTGCTGGGTTCATTGCCCTGGGCATCCTGACCCACCATGCCGGTAATGTCAGGATCATAGTTATAGACTTTTGAGCGAGCAGCGAAGAAGGCGTCGATCTTGGCGATAAATGGCTTATCACCACCATATAAATCAATCAATCCTTGCACATCCTGTACGACGTTAAATGTCGTCTGCCAAGCATCAGACTCGGTATAATCGTACCATTCATTCTGATCCGGGCGGAAAGGTTCGCGCCATTGACCGTTCGCCAATTTGCCTCGCATAAAGCCGGTCTTGGGATCAAATAGATTTTTATAATTCTGCCCCAGTTTATAAAACTTCGCCGCGTCATCATGTTTGCCCAACAATTGGGCCATAGCCCCCACACACCAATAGTCGTAGGCAAAATCCAGCGTGCACGACACCGATTCTTTGCCCGGAACGCTTCTCATCTCGCGTGATGTGGCGGGACCGGAAATCACGTAGCCGCACCGACTGAATTCCGCTTGCAGTTCTTTGTTGCCATTATAATTAGCTCCGACCAACGCGGTATCCCGCATGGCAGCATAAACCGCTTCGACATCATATCCCCGGAAGCCGCGGGTATACGCGCCAAGAATCATGGCGACTGCGTTAAACCCGGTCATGGACCAAGTTTCATTGGCCCATAACGGCCAAATCGGCAGTGTGTGCTCGTTGAACTGGCGATAATCCGCCAGCAAGGTATTAATGATATCATTGGTGCGATGCGGCTGAGTCAGCATGATAAACGGAAATTCACCGCGGTAAATATCCCAGATCGAAATCGTCGTGTAATTGGTAAAACCGGGGTTGCGATGGTTTTTAAAATCTTCACCACGGAAGGTGCCATCCACATCATTAAAAGTGGTGGGGCCCATCATGGCATGATAGGCGCTGGAGTAGAATGTCTGGGCCAATTCCGTAGTGGGCAAATCAGCATCCAGCACGCCCAACGCCTCATTCCATACCTGTTGCGTCTGTTGTTCAAGGGCATCAAAATCCCAGTGCGGAATCTCCGTGGCGAGATTTTTAGCCGCGCCTTCAATACCCGTGCCGGAAATACCCACCCGTAGCAACAGTGGTTGATCGGGGTTTACCGCCGCATGATCCCATTGAAAAATTGCCTTAATCCGCGTGGCGGAAAAGTGTTTTGGCCGGGGAGAAATGTGGCTGGTAACATGGCCATCCACCAGCACATCATACGACTGAATCGGAGCGCTGAATTCCATGACAAAATAAGCCTGCCGATTCTTAGCCCAACCGTGGCTATAACGTTTGCCGCTGATTCGGGTGGGACTTTCAATCGTTAACTCGGCGTGATACGGGGCGTTGCCTAACCCATGCACCAGATCCAACATTATCCCGCGACGCTTCTCCATCGGCAACGCCGGATAGGTATAACGGTGCATGCCGCTACGGGGCGTGGCCGTTACTTCCGCTTTCACCCGTGGCGTTTGCAGATATACGCTGTAATAACCGGCCCGGACTATTTCCTGCTGATGTGAAAAACGGGATGAATAGCCGGTGTCCTTGTCTCTGGAAACCCAACCGGTATCCGAGCCTAATGCTTCGATTTGCGCTTCATGTTCTTTTCCCGGAGCGCCGGAATTCCATCCCCAATTCCGCCCATCCACCACGGGCATCACCAATACATCGCCCAATTCCTGTGCGCCGGTTCCTGAAATGTGAGTGTGGCTGAACCCAAGGATCGTATTGTCCGGATAATGATAACCGCCGCAATAATGATCCCAATCATACATGTCCCACCCGTTCCACTTCGGTTCCGGCGGCCCCACCGTATCGGGGCTAAGCTGCACCAGCCCAAAGGGCATCGTCGCTCCGGGAAACGTATGCCCATGCCAACCGGTGCCGATGATCGGACGCACTAGACCCGCGAACCGGCCAGATGATGCTGACGCAGTGGCGCTGCCTGTCAATTCCATGGAATTGTTGTCGGCTTGGATACCGTTCTCAGTGGCACAACCCGCCGTCAGTGAACCGACCGCAGCCATCCCCGCCGCAGCCATGAATGCCTTGAGAAAATCGCGCCGCTGAAGACCGTCCGAAATAAGCGTACTCACAATAACTCCTTAGCCATGCCGAAAAGCAAGAAAATTATAATGTATAGCCGCTAGCCTGCCCCGCCAAAGGCCGCCAACGATTAGAAAGCATCGCGCCATTGCGATGGGCACGCGATATTGGAGTGAATTTGGAACCGTGTTCGCGGCAATCCAGACGGGCGATCCACGGTAAACGCGCTGCCCATACTGGTATTACCCGTAATAACGGCCCCGGCACAACCTTTCCTGATACGTACCGCCTTTTTCCTCCCGGGAGCCAGAAACTGGCAACCCATGATGTTGGTCGGAGCACCATCGCACAGAATCGCTGGCTCGCCGCGCCCACGTTTATCCCATGCCTGAAAATTACAGCCAATCATGCTGACCGGCCCGGTTCCTTGGATGGTACCGATGCGGTTGGATGGCCCCCAGAAAGCGCAGTTATTCATGCTGACTTGGGCTGTGTTTTTCGGGCCGATGACGAAACCTTGCGATTCAGCGCCCATCATACCGACGAATTCACCGTTGGTGATCAACAGGCCGCTGGCGGGTTGCGCCGCGTCAACGCGAAGAGCTTCAAAGGTTGAGTCGGCACCAATGCCCAGAAAATTCCCGTTGCAGGTACCGCTGGGCGTCTTTATAAACTGATAGCCGATGCGATAACCCCACGAAAAAGTGTTGAATACATACTGCCAATCTGATCGCCCGAAGATAAAGGATGTGCCATGCGCCTGAATCCAGTTGCACACAGGAGACCCTCCCGTGCAGGGCCAAAAGGGCCAGAAATGAATGTTTTCAATACGGCCAATATCCTCAATGTGATCCGCGATTAAACCTGTTTTAATGGGATGTCCGTACACCCGGGCAATGTAATGCCGCGGAGCTCCCGCAAGATTGATCCCCTGATATGGATTGGTCAATGCGACATCAATAACCGACATATCCTCAACAACCTGCGATTCCGTGATCCGCCCAATGGCCCACGGATACGGCACCGGCTCCGTCGCATTGGGGTCTTGATCCGGATAGTAGATTCCCAAGCCGCGGATGGTGCAGTTCCAGCCGTTGACGCCAATGAATGGCGGTCCGTCCGCTCTGCCTCGCCCCTCGGTGGACAGCAACATCGATCCGCTTGCCGTATTGGCAATACAGGGCGGGGCCAGGAACACGCCCTCCAGCGAAGTATTGGATGGCATGGTCAAATGGCCCTTAAATAGATATCGCCCCACTGGCACATGGACAATGCCGCCGCCAGCGGAATGTGCGGCATCCAACGCTTTCTGAAACGCCGCCGTATTATCCTTCCTCGCGTCACCCCGTGCACCGAACTTCAGCACACTACGGGCGAACGGATTTGCAGCATATCCGCCACCACTATGAATTTGTGTTACCGCCCCCATGGCACCGCGTCCCGCCATCGCCACCCCAGTCATTCCGGCCAAGGCCAACCACTTGCGTCTGGAAAATTCAGTCACTACATAACTCCTTTTGACCATAAATGAAAAACGCCACACTTTACCAGCCCAGATAGATTCCACTGCCATAAAAGCGTGCCTTGATATTGGACATCGGCACCCACCGCACAGACCCATCATTGTACATTTCATGCGATCCGGCGGGTAAATAATTACCCAGTGAGCCGTCTACATAGTTGGAATCCGCATAGTAGGGATCCGCCGCCGCAGGCCATCCAGACTTACCGGTCGTAGCACCGGCATCCTGAAACATGGCGTTATCCGTTACCAATAGTGTTCCGGGGTTGGATTGCGGGTTTAAAGCCGGCTCGTGGCCGGGATCGGCGTTTAAAAAAAACCAGTCATTACTCAAATTGCCGGACTGCATGTTACCGGTTACTGTCATCCCTGGATAGTAGCCCGCTACAGCGGGTGCATCGTAAGCGGCTTTATAATCACTACCACGATCAATCCAATAGCATAAGCCCAAGGATAACCACCATGTTGTGAGGAGTCCTTGCTTGTCATAATTGCATACACCTCCCTCGGGATTGACTTGCGGCCCGATCTGCGATTCCTGCGCAACGCCGCTCTCGGTGTCCGGACAGAATAAAAGGCTTAAACCAGTTGCCGTCGGGCTCAGGATGCCGGGCCTTGCGGTTGACGGAATCATAATTCCACCTGATCCACCAGACGGCATAGTTCCACTTTCCACACCAAAAGAATCATAGTAAAGCAAGGCCAGACCCGCTATCGGGTACGTGGTGCCATGCGGCCCGCCGGCATAAATCTGATCTCCAAACGGGAAATTCCAATCGTTGGCCAGCGGGTATTGCCCTCTGTATTCATCGGCGTATTC
>JAJZKY010000211.1 GCA_021803885.1 Planctomycetota bacterium | reverse complement strand
GGGCGGAAACCCAGGCAACGTTTCACCATCCGTCATCAATGGTGTTTGCGGACTAGCGCTATAATTCCCTTAAGCCAGACCTTGGCCATGAGTTTATACCCGTACATATCCGGATGCACCTGATCTGGAAGATGCCTGAAACTCGGCAGGCCTAAGGCATCCTGAAAAGCGGCGTGCTCATTGACCGTCGATACGTGGTAGTGTTTCTTCCGGCAGGCCGGTACCAGTTTTGTCGCGATAAAGTGATTAAACAATATGGCTTCCTGGTCATGGCTGACGCCGTCGGGAGCCACTCCACCGATGGGAATAATCTGGGCGATGATGATACGCGCGTGTGGACGCAAATGAATGAGTTCCTCAACCAGGCGGGTCATTCGCTTTTCCATGGCTCGCATAAACACGGTTTCAGGCTCTCCGAAGCGCGGATACTTTGGATCATAGTGCTGGATAATATCATTGGTGCCGATGTGCAAAAGAATAAAATTGGGAAATGCGGGCTTGTTGCCGCCGGGACCGCCGATGGTAAGCCATTGCTTAACGTGTGAGGCAATTTGTCCGATTCTCCAACCCGGCCAGCCATCGTGCTGTACCTGATGCGCGGCAGTCAAGACAGGGGACGGATTGGCCGACGACGAGCCGACATAAACGCAGTGGATTCCCTTCTTCGCCAGGTCGGTAAATAGTGGCCCGCGGTAGCCCCCGGGAAGTTCATGATTCGGGGCAACACCGCTCCAACCAAAGGTAATCGAATCGCCGAGTGGATAAACCACGGCTTTCCGGGTTGCGGCATTAAGTCTGTTGCTGCCAACAAATATCGCCAGAAGCAACAACGAAGCGGAGAATAATTTCATCAGAAAACTCCCAAATGTTATGAGATAGTCCGGAAGCAAATTAGTGCACACATCGAACGCAAGGATTTAAGCCAGTTGTTTAATGCGCCTGCGGTAAAGGCACATAGCGGCGAGCCAACGTGGGGCGTGTATGCACGCGTCCGAGCGGACCGATGATCAGCGGGTCTACTCCCAGCAACCCCCAATACCTGCGAAAGGCCTCTTCGCGGTAGCTGAACCACGGGCGGTCGTTGGGGCCATTGAATAGCGCGAGATGTCCACCCCAGAATACCGCGCCGCGTGGATCTTTTTTCCACGGTCCCATGATGTTTCTGGCGTACGCACAACCGGTCCAGTAGCCATAGAGCTTGGGGTATTGAGGATTTTTTTTGTTATACGGTTCGGCGTAAAATAAATAATATTCATTTCCGATCTTCGTAGTCCATGGACCTTCCACGTAGGCCGGTGAAACCGGCAGGCCGATGTCTTTGTTACTGCTGGGAACCGCCAGAATACGTGGGCCAATAAAAGAAATCTTGTGCTCATTCATGTGGCTTAAATCCACCTGCTGAACATACATATTGCCCAGGGGAAATATGTCATAAATTTTGCCATCATTATCTTGAAACAGATCGCTGTCGCAACCCGAACCACCGGGTAGAAGCGAGGTGTGACGATAAGGGCCTGTGACTTTATTGGCCACACCCACGTAGGTCCAGTATCCGAACTGGTCGCCGGGGTTGTATTTTTTTGCGATCCAGTTGGACGCGCCAAAAATAATATAAAATTTTCCGTTGATCTGATGAATTTCCGGTGCCCAGAACTGATTTTTATACGGACAATTGGTCGGCAGTTTGGAAGATTTGTACAGCCAGGGTCCAGGCGCCCAGTGGATTAAATCTTTGGAGGAATAAATACGGATGCCCGGCGAACTGTTCTGATCCGGTTTCGACAGATTTCGTGCGGTCCAATTGCCAAAGGGGTACATCGTAAAAACCAGATAATACGTATTTTTAACCCGAATAATGCACGGATCGCGCAAGGTGTTATCGCCATTGATACCCGTTTTACCCAGCGGATATATTGGATTCTGATATTTAAACACCCTTTGCGCCGGAAAAATCTGGTTGGGTTCATTAGTCCGCGTGATGCTTTGCGCGAACGCATGGTGGCGGCCGGCAGCAACCGCTGACACTAACGTAAGCATACAGAACGCTGTTGCCAAACGCCTTGTAATATTCATGTTGAATGACTCCAGTTTTCAATTGACGGACAGATTAGTAATTATGATAGAAAGGCTATTCCAGACGAGGGGCCAGCCCCGTACTTTGTCCAACGATCAAGCGGGTATTGAGCATGGAATACACCGGCGGAATATTTTTATGAATAATCCGTTCGATCAGGCGTTCAACAGCCACTTTGCCCATCGCCTCGAAGGGACCGTCAATGGTTGTAAGCTTGGGCAATCCGAGTGGCGGGGAAAAATTATCAAATCCGGCAATGGACACATCCTCCGGCACGCGGATTCCGCGATGGTTGAGTTGCCGAATAATGTGATAGCCGATGAAATCATTAACGCATATCCACGCCGTTACTCCGTGCCGACGAAGTCGCTGCTCAATGTGCGCGGCCGACGCCTCAAATCGGGCGTTAAGATCCGCTGGTGGGTTGGGCAAAATGGCGTTGGCCGGATCAAAGGCCATTGAGCGTTCGATCAGATTCTGGACATAACCGCCCAGCCGAGCCTGATAGGATGGCAAGTCGTAACCGGAGTCAACCAGGCCGATGCGCCGATGTCCCAGCAGAATGAAGTGATCGAATAATTTACTAATTGATCCCAAATTGTCTTCGGTAACGCAGTCGGTATCGGTGCAATCGGCGTGCCGTTCAAAATTGATGCAGGGCAGTGCTTTCGCCAAGGTCTTAATGGCGGCCGAGGATGGGTGGTTAACCAGAACCACGCCGGAAACAAATCTTTCCTGAATCGCCAATGGCCAGTACTCAGAATTGTGGAGTAGGTCAAATTCCTCCGGAGGCAGATATTCAATGTGCAATGTGGAGCGATTGTCCCGTGCGCCACGGGACATTCCCTGCACGAGACGAAACGCCACAATATTATGTACCGAATCCGGCGCAATGGAGCCGCGGCATATCGCGGCAATATGCACCAAGCCCATTTGTGGCTTAGTTGCCTGTCCCACGGTGTTAGCGCGGCGAGGCCGCCCTCGTGTGACGGCGTTTCCCTCCTCCGGCCCGCGATAGCCCAGTCGCACCGCTGCCTCGGCCACGCGGGCACGAGTCTCGGCGCTGATTGCCGGATGATTGCGCAAAGATCGGCTGACCGTCGCTACCGACACGTTCAAAGCTTCCGCGATGGTATTCTGGCTTGCTGTCATATTTTTAGTGTACACTACATACCAGCATAATGCAAACGATATTGCACATACGTGCAAATCTATTGGACAAAGTTTATCACAAAGGGAACAAGGCCGCTTGCAAGTCCAACATCGTCGTTCTTGCTTTACCACGCGGGGTGGCCACCAACTGCCGCGCTGATCAGATGTGTGCTGCCTTTAGGAACCAATTGGCAGAGCCTATAACTGTTACATATTACGCCTGTTTATTATCCGGTACGACGTATCTTAACGGCATAGAAATTGATTGAATTATCGCGATTTTTATACGGTTTTTGACCGCGTAACGTCCAGCCAGCGAACCCCCCAACCTCGCCGCCGAAGTCGCAGGGGTGGATAATCAAATATGTGTCATATTAAATTGGCTGAAACGCGAATGCATTCGGGCAAAAAAATCATAATTTATTATTTGCATTTTAACGCAATGGATTCTATACTGCCGATAATTGCATAACGCGGCTGCTGTGTAGGTAGCTTTTGACACATCTCTATATGCGTTGAATGTGTTATGCCGAATTGAGCCAATATCCGCTTCTGTCAAGGAAATTGGCACGCTTTTTTTTGGAGGTACGCTTTATGAATTCCTTCAAGCATTCGGGCAATCGGCGGTACCAGTCTCACGGCTTTACGCTCATTGAATTGCTGGTAGTGATTTCCATTATCGCGGTATTGATCGCTTTGCTGCTGCCGGCGCTGGCTAAGGCCAAGGCACAGGCCGACACGGTCGCGTGCAGCGCGAACATGCACGAAATGGGTATTGCCATGGCGGAATATGAAAATACCTATCTGGGGTTCATGCCCAGTAATGATATCAACGGGTTCTGTGTCTGGATTCCCCAGCTGATGTCCATGATGGATGGGCCGGGTTCAGCAGGAAGTTTTTATTGCCCGGCCGAGCCTATTGAATCACAATATATCGCAACCGTGCAGAGCACCAATCCGACGATGCCACTTTACAACGACGGTACGCTCAATGGTTATGGTTACGTGCGCGGCCAACGGACATTGGGGTACGGCGGATGGAACGCCGGCGGCCAATATGTGTGCCCCATGGCGTTCCCCTCTTACGGCTACAATGCGTGGGGGTCTAATTACTGGGCGCCGGTCAATACCTTCGAGCCTAATTACCCCAGTGCCAACGGCCAAACCCAGCAGAGCGCGGGCTTGGGCGGCACGTTACCTTGGTGGATCGCAAATCGTGCTTCCAAAGTTGCCAACCCGGCCCAGATGATCGCGGTGGGGGATCGCATGAATTTAGAAGAACTCACCGCGCCAAACGGTTCACCCATGATGGATAACTCCGCCAACGGCTATCCCTGGACGTATGATATTTCGCCGGGCCCCGGCAATTGGTCGTATACCAACGCGATGCCCAGTAGCGACGGCTTATACGTTGGCCCGGAGTCGATTGGAAACGTCCACAACGGCGGGACCAACGTCCTGTATTGTGATGGCCACGTCGTATGGCACACCCAATACGATATGATTAATATTTATTCCAACCGCCCGGGTGGCAGTCAGATGAACATGGACTGGAATATCGATCATCAGTATCACTGACGGCCCATTTTGCGATGTTCGGACGTGCCGGGAGAGAGAGAAGAAATCGCCCGTTTCAACGGCCGGTTGGGCCAACGTGTCCAGCCAGCCGATTTTTCCTGAATTTCTGGATACACGCATAAAAAAGCATCGGCTCCCTACGTCAATGCCGCCGTTCGAAACGCATGATTATATGGAGATAATTGCACGATGAACGATAAAAAAAGCGTCATCACCTGGCTGAGTTGCGCCGCCGCAATTTTTGCAACCGCTGCCACGGCCTTGGCCGCGCCACACGCTACCATCCGCATTAATGCCAACGCCGTCGGGAGGCGGGAAAACCCGGATATGTGGGGAATCTTTCTTGAAGACATTAATAACTGCGTGGACGGCGGGCTTTACGCACAATTGATTCGCAATCCGGACTTTCAAAATAATGTTCCGCCGTCGGACTGTAAAATTGTCGGCGATCAATGGCAACTGCCAAATGGGCAATTCATTAATCCTCCGCCCGGAGGCGCTCTGTATGGCTGGACACCGCTGGCGGCTGATCCCGCAGCACTGAGGGTCGTTGAAACGCCGCCTCTTTCCTCCGCCAATCCGCGCAGCCTGCGCGTTACTGCGCCGCAGGCGGGTGCCGGGGTCGTCAACAGCGGATATTGGGGAATGAACATTCAGAGCGGACATAATTATCTGTTCTCGTTTTACGCCCGCACGGCAGCCAACGCGCCGCAAAACGTGTCCGCAACCCTCATCGGCCATAAAGCGGTGGCATTATCCGCTCCGGCCGCGGTAAATATCATCAGCTCCCACTGGAAAAAATACACTTTGAACCTGCATTCCACCGCGGATAATGCACACGCTCGTCTTGCCATCACGCTGAATCAGCCTGGTTCGGTGATGCTTACATTGGCATTGTTATTTCCTAAAAATCCTGTCACCGGAAAACCGGAATTATTCCGGCCTGATCTTCTCAAACTACTGCAAAACCTGCATCCCGGCTTTTTGCGATTCCCCGGAGGTAATTACGTCGAAGGCGTCTCCGTTGGCGATAGTTACAATTGGCGGAAAACCGTCGGGCCTATGATAAATCGGCCCGGCCACTTTAACTGTTGGGGCTATCGAAATACCGACGGCTTTGGATATCTGCAATATCTGGAGCTTTGCCAAACTATTAAGGCCGTTCCGCTTTATGGCACATTTGCCGGCATGCCGTTGGGGTATTTTTATTCTACCAATCCTGTGCCCAGCGCCACGGGGGCGGCACTGAAGCCATTTATACAGCGGATGCTGTCCGCTGTCGCTTTTGCCAACAACCCGACCGATACGCGATGGGGTGCCTTGCGCGCCAAATATGGCCATCCGAAACCCTTTGATCTAAAATATGTTGAAATCGGCAATGAAGATGGCGGCCCCATTTACGTTAAGAACGCCACGCCCATGGCGTTGGCTTTGAAAAAGACGTTTCCCAATGTCATCCCCATCCGCACCGCCTGGAGCGCCCGACTTGCGAAAATTATACCGTTGGGCGATGAGCACTATTATGCATCTCCGGATATGTTTTATGTTGATTCGACGGAGTTTAATACGCGCCCACGTAATACGCCGGTACGCAGTTTTGTCGGTGAATACGCGGTGATTGGCGATGTCGGAAAATTTGGCGACTTACGCGGTGCACTTGCCGAAGCAGCGTACATGACCGGCATGGAACGGAATTGTGATGTGGTGCGCATGGCCAGTTACGCGCCGCTGTTTCAGAATACTGACGGTTATCAATGGAAACCAGATCTTATTGAATTCAACACCGCGCACGCCTTTGGCCGCAGTTCTTATTGGGTACAATGGATGTTCAGTAATAACCGCCCCGATGTGGTATATCCAACGCATGTCCACGCGGTGATTGAACCGTCGGTCTCGGGCCGTATCGCCTTTATCACCCATTCCTGCACGGCAACGTTTACGGATATTCGCGTTACACGCCATGGCCGCACGCTCATGGCCACCGGACCAGGTAAGAAAAATGGTGGACTCAAACAATGGTATAACATCACCTGGCATGGCGGATGGGGGGCTAATTGGCAGATGCATAACGGTATGCTTACCCAGACCGCAGCCGGGGCGGGTGACAATACCTCGGCCTGCGGCAATCCATCGTGGGCCAATTACACCTTGCGTTTGCGAATGGAAAAGCTTACTGGCAAAGGCGGAATATCCATACAGGTGCGGCGTGATCCTGGTGCGCTGAATGCCGCGGAAATTCAGTTTGGCGGAGCGGACAACACGACGTTCGCTCTCAAAGCCATCCACGATCGCGCCGTGAAGGTGCTGGTTCAAAAGTCCGGCACGCTCCAGTCCGGAAAATGGTACAACGTTAAAATCGTGTTGCACGGGCAGCATGTCGCGGCATATCTCAATAGCCTCCCCGTCTTTGCCGGGATCATTCATGATACGCCGCCGCGGATTTTTTGCCGATGCGGGATTCAACGGAAAATCCGACCTGTTAATTATTAAAGTTACCAACACCACGGGATATGCCATGCCCACAACTATTCATCTCGCGATGCTAAACGACATGCGTCCGCGCGGACAGGTGCTTACGCTTAGTGGAAGGCCGACGGAGGAAAATACCTATAACCATCCATTACGTATCGCGACGCGGAAATCCCGGTTTGATCATTTTT
>JAJZKY010000210.1 GCA_021803885.1 Planctomycetota bacterium | reverse complement strand
CGTCGGCTGGCTCAAGGAGCTCCGCCGGATTGGCACGCGATTCGAGAAACTGGCGGTGCACTTCCACGCCATGCTGCAGCTCGCCATGATCCGACAATATCTCAAATTGTTGTTTTCAGACAGAGCCCAGGGTACGCTTATATGGGACAACAAAATCAATATTTGACGCCGGCGCGAATACGGCGTAAAAAAAGATAGTCGGTTGGGGCCTGAGCGGTATAATCGCCCCAGTAAAAAATTAAATCCGCATCGGCAATGGTCTGCCTTTGCGCCAGTTATACTGATATGAGGTGCTTATGGCGATAACACGACGTCGATTTTTAGCAGCAGCAGCCACCGTGGCCGCTCACAGCGCGCTTACCGGGAAGGCCGAGAACCGCGCCGCCGCCGACACCATGAATGCGACCAACGGTGCGTCCGTCGACTCGCCGCTTTTGCCCCTGCGGCAGCCCGGTTTTATCGCCGATCTCGCGGCCGAGCCTTGGCGAATGTGGCACGACTCGGCGGCCCCCTGGAAAAGCGACAAACTATATCTGCCGGACGATAAACCCGTCCTTGAAAAGCTGCCAGTTAACGCACCCTCCGGCGGGTGGGGCATATTAGATCAATCGCACGGCCATGCCGTCATGCTGCCGGCCTCGTTTGAACAATACGCTCCCAACCCCATGGGCAGCCGAAGTGTCACAGGCGTCGGCTGGTTTTGGCGCAGGTTCAAAACACCTGAAATTCCAAGCGGGCAGCGTTTGATTGTGCATTTTCGCGGGGGGCGGCTGCGCGCAGAAGTTTACGTCAACAAAAAACTCTGCGCCTACAACCTGCTTACCGAGTTGCCATTTGACGCTGATATAACCGGCCACGTCAACGCTGGCGGTGACAATCTGCTGGCAGTGCGCATCACCAATCCCGGCGGCGTTATGGCGTGGGAAGACTGGGGCATTATTAAATGGGGAGATTACGAGGTACCGCAGTCGCGCGGCATCGGCGGATTGGATGCAGGCATTGAATTGCTGCTGCGCAATGAAGTTGAGGTGACCGACCTTTGGGTACGCAACAAACCCCAGCCCAAAGAGGTGACGCTCTACGCCGAGGTGGTCAACAACACTGCGGTAGATTGGCGCGGCAAGGTGCACCTGAGCATTGGCGACAATGGTAAAACACTCTGGCAGCAAACCATTCCAGTCAAAATCGCCCCGGGAAAGCGCAAAACCGTATCTGCTGACGCGGCTCCCCCTGGCGTTGCGCTATGGCAACCCACAAGCCCCACGCTGTATGTTGCGCAAGCCGAGCTTACCGATATGGACAACAGCGGTCGGCGGCGGCGTTTCGGCTTCCGGTGGTTTGATGCCGTCGGCATAGGCCATGACGCCATGTTCATGTTCAACGGGCGACGGATCGTGTTGCGCAGCGCCATTTCGTGGGGATGGTGGGGAGGCAGCGGATTGTGGCCGGATGCCGCCACCGCCAAGCGAGAGGTCACTGCGGCTCAGTCGCTGGGGCTCAACTGCCTTCAGGCGCACCGCAATCTTGTTAAAGAAAGCGTTATTGATCTGCAGGATGAGATGGGCCTGCTGCGTTATCAGGAGCCGGGCTCAGGCCAAAATGTATGGGAAAAAGCGACCACCTATGTTGGCGATCCGCCAACCCAACCCCCCATTGATACCAGCGGACGCGGCGGCAGACCAACCACCTTTCGGCAACGCTATGAATGGTGCAAGATTATGGCCATGGTGCGGCGCGACCGCAGCCATCCGTCGCTGGTTGTCTGGTGCATGCAAAATGAATGGGCGGGTAACCTCAAGAATCCGCATATTTTTCGCCTGTTGCGCGCGGTGCATCGGCTCGATCCCAGCCGCATCCTGGTACTTAAATCGGGCGATAATAAATATTGGAACGAAGCTTTTATGCTGCCCTACGGCAAAAAAATCTATCACGAAAATGGACGAAAATATTGCGGCTGGCGTGATCAGCATGGAGCCGCTTTCAACGGCCGACAGTGGCGCGACAGTTATTACACCAATCCCAATCAATATCTGATGCGCAGCGACGATAAAAAAGAAATCGTCATGTGGGGCGAAATCGGCGGCAGCGGCATAACCGATAATCATGCCGAGGTGATGAGCTACTACAAAAAGACCGGCGGCCATTCCTACGACATGGCCTACCATGCCGCCATGCTGAGGAAATATACGCAGTTTATGAAACAATGGGGTTTTGAAAAAGGCTTCGGTGATGCCAGCAAATTGTTTAAGGCGATCGGGCAAATCAGCTATTTTTTCAATGCCCGGATCATCGAGCAGCTGCGCATGTGTGACCGCACCGACTACATCGTGCTGAGCGGATGGGAATCGACAGCGATTAATAATTTTTCAGGCATTGTGGACAACCTGCGGCAATTTAAGGGAGACCCGGCCCTGCTGCGCCGCGCTGGCCGCGCCGATATGCTGGTACTTAAGCCGCGACGACTCGTGCTTGAAAGGGATGAAACCACACTCCTCGATGTGTTTGCCGTTGCTGAAACGCTGCCCGCGGGTGCCTACCGGCTGCACGTGACCCTGCGTCAAAACGGACACACTCACACACTGCTGCATAAATCGGTGTCGTTGCCGGGCGGCAATGTTTTTGCTTCGCTCCTGGCCGAGTCCATTGCGCTGCCGGCACTAACCGCTGGCTACTGCGATCTGGCAGCCGTGCTGCATAAATCAGGGGGCGCGGTAGTCGCTGATGGTGCAGCGCAGGTGCTTGTGGTTGAACCAGCGTCTACGGGCAACACGACTGTATGGGCGGCCGACAGCAATCCACTGCAAAACTATCTCAAATCGCTTTCGGGATTAACCCTTGTACCCATGGAGGCGGCCCGCGTACATCTCTTTGCCGGGCCGGCCGGCAAAAAGGAAGTTGAACATTCGCTCGCTCATGTGTCAGCGAACGGCGGCACGCTGGCCATTATGCCCGATAATATCGCCGAAGCCACTAAGTACGCGCAAATGCTTCAAAGGGCAGGGCTACTACGGTTGCATGGCGTAGTGCATGGTAATCATATACCTTGGATGAGCTGTTGGTACTTTATACGCCAACATCCGCTGTTCGCAGGCTTACCGTCCGATTGTGCCTTGGACTGGCGCTATCAGTTTTTGCCGACTGCCGCAGCTGGCGGCCTGCGTGTAGGCGGACGGGGCCTCGAAGTATTTGCGGGCTTTGGCACAAACCCGGGCGTCAACGTTTCGGCAGCGGGTATCCGGGTTCGGCATGGCAAAGGCTCAGTCGTGCTGCTGACCATCCCGGGAATAGCCGAGTCATTGGTCAGTCTTGATGGTTTGCTGGTGCGCCCTGCGGCACGCCGAATCGTGGGGAATATCATCGCCGGCCTGCCGGGGTAGTCTTTGTTGACCGTGTTACAAAGGGATAACGCTTATTTGGAAACTATTTGGTTCTTGGATCGTTATCATCAAAGGTGCATTCGGATGAATGCAGGCAAAGTGTTATGGACAGGACTGGTGACAAGCTTTCTGCTGACAAGTGCAATCTCCGGTTTGGTGGCCGCTCGGCGATCTCCATGGGATCTGCGTTCCACCTTGGTTCCCACCAACACGGTCGTGTATAAAAAGACGCCTCAAAGGAATCTCCAGTTGTATATTTTTGACCCTGCAGGCTGGAAGGCGAGCGATACGCGGCCCGCCATCGTGTTCTTCCACGGTGGGGGGTGGATAGGCGGCCATGCGTCGCAATTTTTTGCCCAATCGGCGAACCTTGCACGTCGGGGTATGGTGGCGATCTCGGTAGGTTATCGGGTGAGCGCTAGAGACAAGACGTCGCCCTTTCAATCGGTGAAGGATGCGTTCAGTGCGATGCGTTGGGTTCGGGCGCATGCGAAGGAACTCGGTATCAATCCGAAGCAGATCGCGGCCGGCGGCGGTTCAGCGGGCGGGCAGATGGCGGCGGCTGTGGCCACTTTGACGGCAAGCTGGACCAACGACGGCAAGCATCTTGATGTCAGCCCGCGACCCAATGCACTGGTACTCTTTAATCCTGTGATGGATAACGGCCCCCATGGGTATGGGTACAAGCGCGTCAAAGCCCAATGGCGAACTTTTTCGCCATTGGAAAACATAAAAAAAGGTATGCCGCCAACGCTGGTTATGCTGGGTACCAAAGACCAGCTCATCCCGATGAATACGGCCGAGGCGTTCCGCCAGAAGATAATTAATGTGAAAAGCCGATGTGACTTGGTATTTTTCGCGGGGTACAAGCACGGCTTTTTCAACTACTGGCCATGTAAGGAGGAGACGACTGCGCTGATGGACAGCTTTTTGCGATCGCTGCATTATTTGCCATCAACCCACGTCGGGCACTACATGCACCCGCAACGGAGATAGGCAAAAAGGGGATCAAAATGCTTTCGCGTAAGCCGCAAGCATAGTGCGCGGTTGGTCAGTTTGAAGCCGCTTGTTAGGTTTGGCCCGCTAACAGCCCCCAAGGAAGAGGTAACCACGGTGCCACTGGGCACTTGGAGAAACTGCAGATTTTAGCCTTGGCCAATGGGTAACGGTGCAGAATGAAACCATCAAAATGTATCAAATCATTGACGCCTGTTGTGGCGGTGGTCTGTGTTGCTGTTGGGGTGTTGGTTCAGCCTGCACTCTCCGGAGGTTCTCTGTCGGCGGCCGAGCCGTTTTATACCGGTTCTGACGTTTCATTTTATGGCTACATCAGCTCGCATGGCGGTATATACCGTTATGATCATAGGCCGGTTGGTTTGCTTCAAGCGTTCAAACTGGCTCGCTGCAATACGCTCAGATTGAGGCTTTTTCACCGCGCGACACCCGCCGAACGCTCAAAACATGGCCTGCTGGCCACGCTTAATAACCTCGCCTATACCTTGCCGCTGGCGCAGAAGATTGTCAAAGCTGGCTTTTACTTTGTATTGGATATGCATTTTTCCTATACATGGGCAGGGCCGCATCATCAGCATACGCCAGCGGCCTGGCAACATTTGTCGGCATCAAAACTCAAAGCTCGACTTCGGGCCTATTGTTACCGCGTCATTTCCACCTTGCGTCGCAACCACGCCATGCCACACATCGTGATGGTCGGCAATGAAATTAACAACGGTCTGCTCTGGCCCGTGGGCAAACTGTGGGTTCACCACCGTGCCCGATGGAATCACGTGGCATCTTTGCTGCGTGCAGCCATTGTCGGCATCGACGACGCAGCGGGTCCGCATCGACCATTGATTATGATCCAGGTATACAGCAGTGCCTACGCACCGACGTTCTACCGGGAATTAGTCGCACATGGAGTACACTTTGACCTTGTGGGGATGGATTTTTATCCCGGTGGGGGGCAACTGAAAACTTTACGCAGCGAACTCGATCAAGTCGCGCGTGCTGTCCATAAGCCGATCATCGTCGCAGAAACTGCGTACCCCTGGATCAATAACAGATACAACCACAGGTGGGCCAGGCACAAGCGCAACATGCTGTTTCCATTTACCCCTGCCGGCCAGGCGGCCTATATGCAAGATGTCATCCAGATTGTCAAATCCATTCCGTCGCAGCTGGGCCGTGGCGTCTGGGCCTGGGGCGGCGAGTACAACTCAACCTGCCCCGCATTCCGCCGTAAACTATGGACATACCGATCACTTTTTGGTAGCTATGGAAATGCCCTGCCGGCGATAAACGTTCTCGGTGCCGCCGCACGTGGTAATCCAGTTGGATATTGAGGCACCCCGATCGCACCATCGTTGGTCTACGGCGTGGCGATTTTCCCGGAGGGAGATGCCTGACGAAATAGGCTATTTTGAAATCCCGTATTCAAACCCTCCGAGGTCCGACTGCACAGCGCGGCGAAGTTCTTACAGCGCCGTAAGATATCCGTCAGATGGGTGAAGAGAATTGGTGAGGTCTTTAGCCCGGATATTTCACCGATGTCGCTGCCGCGCTGTTTGCGCGCAGGCCTTGCACCCTGTAAAATCAAGGTATTAAAGCAGTTTCTTCACTTTGCAAGGAGGCAAGGCCGTGAGAACAGAGTGTACCACAAAATCCATCACGTTGTCATCCCTTCGACGGCAGAAGTTGCAGTTGGAGTTTGACGGCGGGAGGATCACATCGGATGCCGGGGCCTTGCTATTGAGGGAGGCGGATCGGCAACTCAAGCTCGTACGACGCATATCGGCCTGTATTCCCGATCCGCGTGATCCGGATTTGATCGAGCACCAACAACGGACCCTCTTATCCCAGCGTATCATGGGCATTGCCTGCGGATGGGAAGACCTCAACGATCACCAGACGCTGCGGGATGATCCGCTCTGGCAGATTCTGACCAATCGGGGTGTGGACAGCCAAAAGCCACTCGCATCGCCATCTACCCTGTGTCGCCTGGAGAATCGCGTCAGCCGTAAGACCTGTGCCCGGCTGTCGTCTTTGATGGTGGATTTGTTCATTGAATCCTACCGGGAGGAGCCCAAGGAATTGGTCTTGGATTTTGATGCCACCAATGATCCTGTTCATGGTCATCAGGAGGGTCGGTTCTTCCATGGGTATTATGATGAATACTGCTTTCTTCCGCTGTATGTCTTCTGCGGCAGCCAGTTGCTCTGCGCGTACTTACGTCCCAGCGGGATAGGTGCATCTCATCATGCCTGGGCCGTCTTGAGCCTGTTGGTCAAACGCATCCGGCAGGCATGGCCGCAGGTAAGGATCATCTTCCGAGGCGACAGCGGCTTTTGCCGGTGGCGAATGATGCGGTGGTGTGATCGTCACAAAGTGGATTACATCCTGGGCTTGGCCCGTAATCCGGTGCTGGAAAAAATCGCCGGTCCGCTGATGCAGGAGGCCCAACGGCAACACGAGCGGACGGGCGTCAAGCAGCGGCTCTTTGCCTGGGCCGAATATGAAGCCGAAACATGGGACGCCAAACGTCGGGTGATTATGAAGGCGGAACATACCGATGCGGGGCCCAATCCGCGCTTCGTGGTTACGAATCTGCCGGGGGAAGCTCAAGAATTGTACGACCAGCTTTATTGTGCCCGCGGGCAAGCGGAGAATTACATCAAGGAACAGCAACTGGGGCTGTTTGCGGATCGCACGAGTTGCCATGATTTTAAGGCCAATCAGTTTCGGGTACTGCTGAGCGGATTGGCCTACATCCTGATCGATTATCTCCGGAGAACGGTACTGGAAGGAACGGAGCTGGCTACGGCACAGGCGGATACAATCCGACTCAAACTCTTCAAGATTGGTGCGGTGGTCAAAACCAGTGTACGTCGTCTGGTGCTGCACCTTTCGAGTGCGTATCCCATGCAGGCGTTATTCCAACTGGTCTGCCAACGGCTGGGTGGCTTGGTGATCGTACCGGTAGGTAAACAAATGAGCTGCTTCAGTCGGAAAAGGAGAAACGGCTTTTCTGCGTAAGGTATGATGTGGTGCCGAACAAGGAGACCGTTTTATGTCCAATGCACGTCGTCATTAC
>JAJZKY010000209.1 GCA_021803885.1 Planctomycetota bacterium | reverse complement strand
CTGTTCGATTTCATCAACTTCAGCCATGATTCGCGCCAAGTTTGGCCGAATTATCAATATTACCTCGGTTTCCGGCATCATTGGTAACGCCGGACAGGTGAATTACTCGGCCTCCAAGGCGGGACTTATCGGCATGACCAAATCCATCGCCCGCGAACTGGCCGGTAAGCAGATTACCGCCAATTGCGTGGCCCCCGGCTTTACTACCACAGATATGACTGAGGTGCTCCCACCGCAGATTAAGGAAAAGGTACTGGACCTTATTCCCCTGCGCCGCTTCGGCACACCGGAAGACATTGCGGCGATGGTAGCGTTTTTGGCCGGCCCCCATGCGGGATATATCACCGGGCAGGTGTTCGTGGTGGATGGTGGCATGAGCATGTAGCTCTATGCGATAAATAAGGCACTGCTTGGCAGGGCAACTCTGGCCACACCCTTGCGGCCTTGCGGCTCACATGCCGGCGGGCCATTGCCGAGTTGCACCAAACATGGTAGGCTTATATGGTGTCGTGAGACTTGCGCAAGAATGTATGAAGCTGAATGTTCCATTGGGGTGGCGTTGCCAATTATGCCCAATTAGGGTAATCTATCGCGTCGAGTGAATGTCCGCACCGTGTGGGGCTGGCTTCAGTTGCTGCTGAGTTGAATACTGGTTGGTTGGCTTTTTTTGGAGGCCTTAAATTTATGGCTGAAGTTGATGAAATCGAACAGAAGGTAATTGATATTGTGGCCGAGCAGATGGGGGTGGATAAAGCGGAAATAACCCGCGATACCAGTTTCGTCAACGACCTCAATGCCGACAGCCTCGACACGGTTGAACTGGTCATGGAATTCGAGGACGAATTCGAAATGTCCATTCCGGATGAAGAAGCCGAGAAAATTCAGACTGTTGGGCAGGCCATTGATTATATCAAGACGATTGCCGCCAAGCTGCAAAAGCCGCAGCAGTGATGCTGGCTTCCCGGAGTTTTTTGAATCTTCCGGGAGCATGTTCTCCTGGAAGCGGGCCGCAGCGTTGGAGTAGCCCCTTTACATGTCAAAACGAAGAGTAGTCATAACCGGCCTGGGGGTGGTAACACCCTTGGGTGATGATTTGGATATGTTTTGGAAGCGTTTAAACGCGGGCCAATGCGGTATCCGGCGTTTGACTCGATTTGATGTGAGTGGGTACTCTTCTCAAATAGGTGGGGAAATCACCAGCGAATATTTTAACCCGGAAAAATCTCTTTCCGCCAAAGAAATAAAACGGCTTGATCGCTTCAGCGTATACGGCATGGTGGCGGGTATTCATGCCGTGCGGGATTCGGGGCTGGATTTTGCACGGGAAAATACCGATCGCTGCGGGGTGATTGTAGGCTCCGGTATCGGTGGCATTGAAGAGATGGAAATCCAGTACGATAAAATGCTGGCTCGCGGCGTCGACCGCGTATCTCCTTTTACCGTTCCCCGCCTGATGGTCAATGCGGCCGCAGGCAATCTGTCCATTCAATGGGGACTTAAGGGGCCAGTGTCGGCGACGGCTACCGCGTGTGCCACCTCCGGCAATGCAATTACAGATGCGTTTCATTCCATTCAGTACGGCGAAGCAGATATCATGCTTTCCGGCGGTGCCGAAGCCGCGATGACCAAACTGGGTCTGGCGGCCTTTTGCGCCTTGCGGGCTCTTTCCACCTGGAATGACCGCCCTCAGCAGGCCAGCCGCCCCTTTGAAAAGAATCGAAATGGTTTTGTGATGTCGGAAGGGGCGGGCATTGTGGTGCTGGAAGAATATGAACATGCCAAAGCCCGCGGAGCTAAAATCTATGCCGAACTGGTGGGTTGCGGTGCCACGGGTGATGGCTGTCACATCACCGCCCCGGATGAGACCGGCGCTGGTGCCGCAAAGGCCATGTTAAAAGCCCTGCACGAAGGCAATACTCAACCGGAAAAGGTGGGCTACATCAATGCGCATGGCACATCTACAATTCTGGGAGATCTGGCGGAAACCCATGCGGTCAAAACGGTGTTCGCGCACCACGCGAAAAAGATTCCCATCAGTTCCACCAAAGGAGCTTTAGGCCATAGCCTCGGAGCCTCCGGGGCCATTGAACTGGCCATTACCTGCCTGGCCATGGATCGGCACCTGCTGCCCCCTACCATTAACTATGATGAACCTGACGAGCAATGTGATCTGGACTATATTCCCAATCATGCCCGAGAAGCCCAAATAACTTATGCCATGAGCAACAGCTTCGGCTTTGGCGGCCACAACACCAGCATCTTGATCGCGAAGATTTAAGCTTTCCTCCAATCTTACACGATGCCACACGCCATTCAATGGGGTGCCGGAGGTTGCCTGGTGGAACGGCTTGGGCAGGTGCTTATACCCAGCAGGGAATAGGCTGGACAGATACCCAGAATTCCAGTCAGCAGTGGCACCAGGCCCAACAGTCCCCACAGCGATTGCGGACCGACAAATATAAGGCTTAAAATTGCCACTCCGACGACCACACGCAAAATACGATCTATAACCCCTGCGTTGGTTTTGAAAAATGCCGTCATAGTTAAGCTCCTGGAATGACCTTCTGTTATATTATAGCCGCTCCCCTCCAGCCGGTGCAGCGGCATTGGATGAACTCTCCATAGCACGGTAAACTGATGTCGTTAAAAAGGATGCCGCCTGGCCCATGTTGAGATCTTCGGAGATATTTCTTCTCGCCACGCTGATCCCACTGGCGGGGTCCGTCATTCTGACTCTGCTCCAGCGGTATCTTAAAGCGTCTTCGCCCTATATGGCGACCGGCTTTATTCTGCTAAGCCTGGCCACCGTTATTTTTGGCTTGGTGGAACATATCAGCCACGCCATGACCAATGTCCTTTCGACTTCTGTTTTCCCAGCACTCCCCTGGATACAACTGGCTTCGCCCACCTCCCTGTTATCGACAACGATACACACTTCTGGTGCCGGCATGATCGGTGATCCGTTGACTGCCATGATGCTCATGGTCATTCTGGTACTCGCTGTGCCGGGGCAGATATTTCTGATGATGTATCTTAAGCGAAGCGATGAACCACCTTATTTTTATGCCCTGCTTTGCCTGTTTATTTTTGCCGCAATGGCGACCTGCCTCGCGACCACCTTGTTAGCCCTGATGGCATTGGCCTATGTTGCTGCGATTGTCGGATATGTGGTATTGGCGGGATTGACGCGCCCCGGTCATAACGGTGCAGTCTGGAGATCATTGGTCATGATTTCCGCGGGTATGTCTTGTTTTTTAATTGCCGTTAGCCTGCTGATCTCGCAGACGGGCTTGACCAGCGAAGAACTGTTCAACCCAGCCGGCTTATCCACCATTGTGCCGCACTTACAGGCTGCACTGGGAGTTGAATCTTATCTACAAATCCTGCATTTTCACAGCGGACCAACTGCTGCGGGCCTTAATTTTTTAACCTGGTCCGGCGTGGGCTTCGTACTTTTCGGTCTGGCTTTGGCCGGGCAGTTTCCGTTTCAGGCCTGTCCACTCGACACACTGGAATCCCCCGCCCCGCTCAATGGCCTGTTGACCGGTGCCATTCTACCACTGCTGGGTATTTATATTGTTGAACGCTTATACCCGTTTTTCACGCTCGACACCCGTTTGATCATGGCCATCGCAGGATGTACCACATTGAGCACGGCCCTGCTGTCTGCGTGGGTTCAAACGGATATTAAACATATGACATGGTGGATTATCTGTGGGCAGTATGGCTGGTGCTTTTTACTGTTTGGCTCTGGAGCCTGGGTGCAGGCTATGGAGCATGCCATGCTCTGGACGACATTGGCACTGGGATTATTTTCAGCAAGCGGCGTGGTGCTGGCATGCACCAGCGGGCGAGGCGATGTGCGAACCTTGGGAGGTTTGTGGAAGAAGCTTCCCGTGACTGCCGGTGCTGCCCTGGTTTTTGTGGTCATCGGTTCGCAGATGATGAATGTGATAATACCGGGTGAATTGCCACACGAGTTGATCTGGTTGCATCACTATGGCCGCGGACTGGAAGGCTTTGGCCGCCTGTTATACTGGGTACCACTGGCGGCGGTGGGTCTGAACAGTTTGGTGTTGTGGAGGTGGTGGTGGTTGATTTTCGGCGGTAGTGGCCGGGATGCTGCCCTTGCACCCGCAGTCAGCAGGGAATCGGCGGTACTCACATTGCCGTTGGTTTTGTTGATGGCGCTGGCGGTGGGTATCCACGAACCGTTTTTCGGCATCAACGCCCTGTTGGCTCATGCGGCTCCCAACACTCTTGTGGTACAGCCTGTCACGCCCTCCATGATTGGAGCCGCACCTTGGCAATTATGGCTTCCCGTAGTCGGTACTATGGTCGCATGGGTGCTGTACTTTCGGGGCCTCGCCATAGCGGATCGTCTGCGTCGCGTACCCGGCCTCAACCTGTTATATATTTGGTTCCGCGGTGAATTTTTCTTAAAAGAAGTGTCCCTGGTAATTCCGGGATTACTGCTGAAAGGCCTGGCACTGGCGGTGAAATTTCTTGATCGGACGGTATTGGAACTGCTTTTGATTTTTACCGCGCTATTTATGCGCGCAGCCGGCATGGTGGTGAGCTTGGTGGAAGAGGCTTGGTCCGCCGGAATTTGGGACCGCTTCACGGCCATTCCCATACCAGGACCAATGTCGCGGTTTTTGAATTCCGGTCGAGTGCGCGGTGGGCTGGTATTACTTATCAGTGCCGGTATGGTGGCAGCGGCCATCATAATTTCGATGGCACTGGCCTGATCTGGGTCGGCATCCTCGACCAGGATCCAAGCGGTGGCAGACAACACCCCGTTTGTATGGAGCCGCGAGCAGCATTCTATGGAAAATGCCGAAGGTGCTGATTTAATCCTCTGAT
This sequence comes from Planctomycetota bacterium, assembly GCA_021803885.1. The sequence goes on along the minus strand of JAJZKY010000209.1, from coordinate 2,639 downwards.
TTGGAGTTCGCTTTGTCAATTTACGCTTCCAGTTCCATTCTAACCTGCCTGATTGCCTTGCCGTTAGTAGGCTCTCTACCCCTGGCGTTATTACCCGGTTCCCGCGTCCGGTTAATTCGAACGGCCTCGCTGATGCTGTTAGCGGGAATGCTGGCGATCGGAATTGCTGCCGCATATTTGTTCAACTGGTCCGCAGCCGGCTCCTACCACACGGCCATGCAATTGCAGCAGCGAATGCCGTTTCTACCCTCCGTGGGCATGTATTACCATGTGGGAGTGGATAATTTATCCATGCCGCTGGTGTTGCTCGTGCTGGTTCTGGCACTGATAGCCGGTCTGGCTGGCCTGGAAATTCAACAGGAAGCCAAACGGTTCTATATTTTGCTCATTTTTCTGGCTGCGGCGGCCATCGGATCCTTGATTTCTCTTGATTTAATGCTCTTTGCCGTATTTGTGCAATTGGGTGTGATTCCCTGCTATTTTCTGATTGCGTTATGGGGTAAGCAGCGCAGTCAGACTGCAGCCATGAAATTCGCGTTATTCCAGAGCCTTGGATCAGCCCTGATTTTTGTGGGAGTGATGCTCATGTTAAGTGCGACGCGGCGGATCGGTTTTCAACATGGCTGTCTCGACATACCGCTGCTTTTACACAACTCAAAATTTTTGACCTTTTTCAAGCCGGGGCAGGTCGGTGCCGGCAATGGCGAGTTGATTTTCTTTTTAATTTTTGCCGGCCTGGCAACGCGGCTACCCACTCTTCCCCTCCATCTGTGGATTCCCGACACTTTGGCCGAAGGCGTCACCAGTATGACGATGCTGTTAATTCCAGTGAATGCCATCATCGGTACTTATGGAATGTTGAGAATCTTACTGGGTTTATTGCCATACGACTTTCTGGTGAATCATCTTCCGCTGGCCATCCTTGGTGTGGTCGGAATTATTTACGGTGGATTATGCGCGTTAGCCCAGACAGACCTTAAACGATTACTGGGTTACTGGGTGATTTCGCAGGCAGGCTACGTGCTATTAGGCGTAGCCATGCTTAACAAGATGACACTGGAAGGGGCGATGGTGCAGATCATGGGACTTGCGGTGGCGACGGGCCTTACGCTCTGGATTGCCCAAATTATTGAACATCGAGCCCATCACTGCGATCTGAACCGGTTGGGCGGTCTGGCCCGGCAGATGCCGGGATTTTTTGGAGCATCTGCGCTGGGTATGGCGACAGCATTGGGTATGCCGGGACTATGTTTATTTGTCGGACCCATGATGATCATTCTGGGTTCCATAGGAGCGCATGGCATGCTGGCTGGACCGACTGCGGCCACGATCTGGTCGCTGCCCGTCATGATGGGAGTTCTAGCCGCTGTCGGCATGGTCTTGACGCCAGCATATATCCTGTGGACATTTGAACGGATCTACCTGGGAAGCCCCAAACCGGAATTCCACCACTTTTCGCCACTGCTGTTGGCGGAGCGACTCGTATTGTTGCTGCTGGTTGCCGGGGCGATCATTCTTGGAATGCTGCCGGAAATTCTCCTGATCAAGCCCTTCAGCCCGGCCGTGACTGCACTGCTGGAGCCGATCTGGCGGATGTTGGGGCATTAAACAATTCACGGGCCGGTCAGTAATTTTGGCCGAACTGTGCCTTTTCCGCTTCCTTCTGAATGATAATGTGCGGCCGCACCAGAATCAGCAACACTTTGGTGTCGCGGACAAAGCTGCGATTGGTAAAGAGCCGGTTGATAATCGGAATCTTGGAGAGAATGGGTACGCCCGATTCCACTTCAACTTCGCCCACCAGTCGCTGTCCACCGATCAGCAGCGTGCCACCGTCGGGTACACTCACGGTTGTCGCCAGTTCAGTCAGCGAGATATTCGGCAACTGTACAAAGCCACCGGCCAGCGGGATGCCCGAAGTTGTGGCGGCTTCGGTACTTTGCCCGCTGATGTTAAAGGTCTGCAAACCGTTCAGGGTGGAAAGCGATGGTTGCAGCGTCATCACCACATAGCGATGATCCGCGGAAACCGTAGCCTGCACCGCCAGCACCACGCCCGTGGTCAGGGTGGATATATTCAGATTGGTGCCCACGCCACCAACACCGTTGATACCGCCACCGCCCACAGTCTGGGTGAAGCTGGAGACAAAGTTCTGTTGCTGGGCCACGGTAATGTAGGCCTGCTGGCCGTTAAAGAGCGTGATGCGCGGCGCGGTTACCGTGGTGGTATGCACGTCTTCCTGGGTGGCCTGCATGAACAAATTCAACTGATAATTGGAAAGTATTCCGCCAGAGACATCCAGAGCATTGGTTGGACTGGCCGTACCCGTGCCGGCACCGTTGCCGCCCAGCGACCCGACAATACCGGTCGCTCGAGGTGCGGCGATAGCGGCGGTGTTGTTGTTAATGGTAAGCGGGGCGATATCCGGACCAAAGAAACAGTTTGGGCAGAATTATTGATCGATCGGTGGATGATTTAATGGCCCAACGCTTGCCGGATCGGCTCTAGAAGAGCCATCACGGCTGGGCTAAAAGGCTTGATCAAGAGAATTCCCGGCAGCACCCCAAGAATGATTGCTCCGGCAATCAGCGGCAATAGCACCAATCGTTCGGCCGGCAGCAGGGGCGAAAAGTGGTGGA
>JAJZKY010000208.1 GCA_021803885.1 Planctomycetota bacterium | reverse complement strand
CCCAGTTCGGTCCCCGGATATACCACTACCCGCGGATAAATCCGGCACTCCGCGCCAACGCGAACACCCTCGCCAATCACGGCGCCAGCCTCAATCCGCGTCCCCGTGCCAATCGACGCGCCCGGCCCAATCACGGCGTACGGCCCAATGAAAACCCCCTCTCCCAGCACCGCCGTCTCACTCACTGCCGCGCACTCATCCACTCCCGCCGCTTTCGCAACCGGCAGCAGCTGCTTCGCCGCCCGCGCAAACACCAGCTTCGGATGATGCGCCACCAGAAGCGCCTTCCTGCCTGCTGCTGCATCCACCAGGCCCGGCTTCACCACTACCGCCGCCGCCATGGAATCAAGCGCCACCGCCAGCGATGCCTCATCCTCGGCAAACACCAGTGACTCCGCCGTCGCCAGCCTCGCACTGCTCACGCCCTGCACCTCTGGGTCAGCATGGCCACTCAGTTCGCAGCTCTCGCCCAGTGCCCTTGCCAGCTCCGTCAGCTTCATCCGTTCCCCTCTATTTCCGGTTGTAGATCGGCTCCTCGCCCACCGGCCGCGTCTTCCAGCGCCGGTGAACCCACAGCCACTGGTCAGGATACCGCCGCACGTAATCCTCAATCACTGCCGTAAACCGCGCCGTGTTGGTCACCGCGTCGTCTTCGTCCGTCCCATCCCGCGCAACCTCCATCTCGGGCCCAAAATGCAGTACATATTTCCGCTCGGCTTCCTCCCATAGCAGGAAACCCGGCAGCACCGCCGCACCCGTCTTCCGCGCCACGCGGGCCAGTCCGGACGCCGTACACGCCAGACGTCCAAAATATGGCACAAACACGCCCTGCGGTGGCGTCATATTCGTATCCATCAGGATGCCAACCGTCTCACCCCGCCGCATCGCGCCAATCAGCCCGCGGGCGAAGTCATCCTTGTGCAGTACGCGGTTCCCATGCAGGCATCGGATCCCGTTTACGAGCCCATCCACACGGGCGTTATCCAACCGCCGAATCACCATCGACATCGGATACCCCATCAACGAATGCCAGAAGCTCGACAGCTCCCACGCACCCAGATGCCCGGTTACGATCATCACCCCATGCCCGCGCTCCCGCACCGCCAGGTAATGCTCCAGCCCTTCATAACGAATAAACCGCTGCGCTCTTTCCCGCGTATACTTTGGCATCTGGCAGAATTCCGCCAGTTGCCAGCCCAGGTTCCGATAGAGCCGCCGCAGCACGCCGGTGCGCCTGTCTTCTGGCCACTCTGGGAAAGCCAGCTCCAGGTTGCGCATACCCACCCGCCGAAGCCGCGGCACTGCGTGCCAGGCCGCAGCGCCCAGCGCCGCTGCCACCCGCCGTGCCATGCCGCGTGGCAGCAGCCGCAAAGCGTGCACCAGCACCCAAACCGCGCTGTATTCCAGCCTCTCTCGCATCCAGCAGACTTCCCGGGGACTCTGGTCAGTGTAAATCCTCAACAAAACCGGCCCGTTACGCCGGAAAACTAAATCCCAGATAAAAAAAGGCGATTCCCGAGGGAACCGCCTTCATTGCAGGAAAAACTCTCGTCCGGTCAGTGCTGCACGCTCTCCCTGAAGTACTGAGCCACCGTCTCAAGGAACGGCCGCGCCGCCGCCGGAGGCAGCACCTCACCCTTCAGAATGGCTTCCATCGAGTGATGCGCGCCGTAAAATGCATCTGTCGCGTCCCGGTTCTGTGCCACCACCGTGCCGTTCAGATCGATGCCGGCAAACAACCCCTTGCTGCGCGACCAGGTGAGCAGTTCCGACTGCATCTTCCAGTTCGTGGCCATCTGCGCGTTGCGGCCCACCGGCCCGGCCGCCGCTGAAGCGCCCGCGCCAATCTTGAACTTGCTGTTCAACAGATCCTGAAATCCCTTCTGATTCACCGCTACCAGCACCAGGTCCGTCGCCTGGCCGCCAATCTGCAGTCCCCAGGACCCGCCCGTCATCTGGATAAACACAGGCGCGCTCCAGCCATGCCCGGTACGGCAGGTGACAACACCCTCTCCGTGCTCACCGCCAAAAATGAATGCCGCCTTGAGCATCCCGGGCACCACGCCCACGCACGTCGCACTTTCCGTAATCTGCTCGGGAATCGCCTTGTCCGGAACCGATTCAATCTCCTGAATCACTGTCTTGGCCGCATTCAGACGGGCCACCAGTTGGTCACGGCTCGGTGCCGCCATCGCCGGAATTGCACAACCTGCAACGCAGAGGAGAGCCACTACTTTCTTAATCATCTTTTTCTCCAGTCATGAGTTCAATATACGAACCACGGATATTCTCCCAAAACTACCCGTGGCAGAAGCCCACACGCAATAGGGGTGGTCAAAAAGTTACGTTCTGTCCATATTGCACGGCACAGTCTTGGCTGCTGGGATGTTGCCTTTTCAACAACCAGTATTGACTGGGATAGATGCCGACTTCGGCTTTCGGGTTGAAAGCCGGGTTGCAAAACACCCGTAAATACAAAAAAAGAGGGGGCTGCGATGCTATCGCCAGCCCCGTTCCCCAGATCTGCGTTATTGCTGATTCTGTTGTAGCTTTCATCTGAAATTGCGACAAGATATCGTCGGGACAGTGGCCTTTGGTAACCACCTCCGAGGCTGCCTCAAATGGATCATTCACCCAGGGAAGCGCCGGATCTCGCAAAGGCGCAATGGCAGCGCAGGCCGCCGTATATAGGCTCATCTGTGAATTGCTCGCTGCTGACAGAATGGATCAGCAGCCATCCCAGAACCGTAGAAAAGCTTTTCCTCAGCGCTCCCGGGTGAATTACCCGTAGCGATTACTTGGCCGCTCCAGCAAGCTCCGCGTCTTCTGACAGTTGTTTCTTCCCTGCCGGCAACGGAACCAGCATGTCTTCCTTCCGCATCACCATGCTGGTCGCATTCAGCGAAGCAAGCTCAAAGCCATGCCCGTGCGTAATCGCATCTGTCGGGCACGCTTCCACGCAATAACCGCAGAAAATGCACCGGTTGTAGTCGATGTTGTAGACTTTCGCGTATCGCTCCGCGCCGGAAATCCGTTTCTCTTCCGTATTTTCCGCCGCCTCGATGTAAATGCAGTTCGAAGGGCACGCCGCTGCGCATAGAAAGCACGCCACGCACTTTTCCAGGCCGTTTTCGTCGCGTTGAAGCTGGTGTCCGCCACGGAACCGCTCCTGAAAAACCGCGCCACGCATCGGTCCTGGACCATCCGGATAGTTTTCAACCTCGGTTGGTTGCCACATCTCCCGAAAGGTGATGCTCATGCCTTTGGCGATACCCGTTATGTTCCGAACAATCGACATGTATCCAGTATACAAACGGCGAGCTGGCGTGCACCTTGCTCCCTCTTCGGAATTTTCACTCGCCCTAAACCCTGGAAACTCAACAATCGTTCCAGTGCGCTCACCACTTTCACCCACGGCATCAGCCAACCGCCGCTGCTACTCGATCCCCAGCTTCTTCCAGATCAAATCCACCCGCGCCTTCGTTGCCTTGTCCATCTCAATCATCGGAGGCCACGGCCGATTGAACCCCTCAGCCGCCCACTTGCGGGTCGCGTCTATGCCCATTTTGCTGCCGTAATTCGGCAACCGCGACGCATGATCCAGCGAATCCACCGGCCCCATCGTGAATTCGATGTCCCGCTGCGGATCGATATTATTCGCCGCCCGGAGCGTCACTTCACCCAGGTCCTGCACATCGCAGTCCTCGTCCACCACGATGATGCACTTGGTAAACATCGCCTGTCCCATCGACCAGATGCCGTTCATCACCTTCCGAGCCTGCCCCGCATAGCTCTTCTTGATCGACACAATCATCAAATTGTGGAAAACCCCGTCCGGCGGCAGATTCACATCCACAATCTCCGGTAGCGTCAGCCGCATCAGCGGCAGGAAAATCCTCTCCACGGCCTTGCCCATCCACGCATCCTCCATCGGAGGCTTGCCCACAATCGTCGCCGCGTAAATCGGGTCCTTCCGGTGCGTAATGCACGTTAGGTGAAACACCGGGTAATCATCCGTCATCGTGTAAAAGCCCGTGTGATCGCCAAACGGACCCTCCGCCCGCAGCTCGTGCAGATTCACATACCCTTCCAGCACAATCTCCGCGTGCGCCGGCACTTCAATGTCCACCGTCTCGCACTTCACCAGCTCCACCGGCTTCTGCCGCAGGAACCCCGCAATGATGAACTCCTCCACCTCCGGCGGAGCCGGCACAATCGCCGAAAACGTCGTCGCCGGGTCTGTCCCGATCACCACTGCCACTTCCAGCCGGTCGGCCTTCACATTCCCAAAGGCTAGATTTGTTGTTCCGCCCGCCGTCTCGGCCATCACCTCCACCTGCGCGCTCTTGTCTTCCCCCGCAGCGGTCCGCAGCCGCTCGCGCAAGTGCTCGGCCGCATTCTTCTGCCGCTGCCAGTGCATGCCGGTCGTTTGCCCGTCATACACCTGCATGCGGTACATGCCCATGTTGCGGCGGCCCGTCTTCGGATCCTTTGTCACCACCCCCGGCAGCGTAATAAACCGCCCGCCATCCATCGGCCAGCACTGGAGAACCGGAAAATCCAGAACACTGAAGTTCTCCCGCAAGATGACCTCCTTGCAGGCTGCATCCTTTGGCTTGATCACTTTTGGGAAAACCGCGCCCATCTCGGCCAGCATTGGCAGCATCTTCAGCTTTTCCATCAGGCCATCGGGAGACTTCATCTCCAGCAGATTGCGAATTCGTCCTGCAATTTCATCCAGCGTCTCCACTTCCAGCGCCAGCTTCATCCGCCGCTCGCTGCCGAACTGGTTCATCAGAACCTTTGCGCCGGGATAGTCCTTCACGTTCTCAAACAGCAGCGCCGGACCACCCGGCTCATAGCCCTTCACCCCGCCCTTGCGGCCGGCCTTCGATGCACGGTCCGTAATCTCCGCAATCTCCAGGATCGGGCTCACACTCTCGCGCACCCGCTTCAGTTCCGTCGCGCGTTCCAGCGCCTTCATCCACTCGCGTAAGTCGTTATAGGCCAATTTATTCGCTCCGAGTATCTGCTCTTATCGTACCCGTTGCCGCCCGAGGTCAAAACGCTCCCGTCTCATCCCTCCGCTCGCTCCTCAACCATGTCGATATCCACCAGCGGGTACCCGCGTTTCTTCCACTCGTCATAACCACCGTATAAGGGACGGACGCGGCTAACCCCAGCCTTCCGCAATTCAAGCGCAGTGTGTACCGATACCGCCTCGCTCGGGCATGTGCAAAACAGCACAACCTCACGATTTTTCGGAATCAGCGTCACCTGCTGCCTCAGCTTGTCCGGGGATAGCATCAGCGCGCCCGGCAGCGTCCGCGGATCCGGCAGATAATCCAGCGGATGCCTGAGGTCCACGATGAAAACCTCATCGCCACGGTCCATTTGTGCCTTCAGCTCATCAGGAAAAATCCGTGCCATGCGCATCTCCTGCAGGAACATCCGCTGCTGCACCACCCGCCAGAGCAGCAGGCCTGCGAACAGCAGCGCGAACAATAGCAGCGCCGAATGTCCTACCCACGCCAATGCATCCGGATGACGCCGCAGCACATCGCCAAAGAATCGGCCGCACAGCGTAACGGTCAGAGCCCACAACAGAGTCCCCGCTGCGTCATACAGCACGAACAACTGAAACGGCATCTCCGTCTCGCCCGCAATCGGAGCCGCCACCGTGCCCAGGCCCGGCACAAATTTCGCAACCAGCAGTGAAGCCGGACCACGCTTCGCAAAATATTCCTCGGTTTTGCGCACGCATACCGTGCTCTCAAGCGACAGCCGGCAAAGCAGTCGCACCATCGATCCGCCGTACCGCTTGCCCAGCCAGTACCAGATCGAGTCGCTCACCAGGCTCCCGCCAAGCGCCGCCAGCAGCACCAGCGCCAGATCAAGGTGATGCGTCGCGGTAAGCGTCCCCGCCGTCAACAGGATCGGCGCGCTCGGCACCGGTACCCCCAGTTGCTCCACCATCACCCACAAAAACAGAACCCAGTAGGCATGGCGGACAAAGAAGTTCAAAGCCATTGGCGCGCCATCCTCCTTACTCCGGCCAGACTGGAATTCCCCGGGCCTTCATCATAGATGTTGCCGGAGGCTTTTCGTTGCGAACCGCCCCAAAAATACAAAGGACCGGAACCCCTCGGCCCGGTCCTTCACCATTTTCCGCCGTCAATACTCTCGCAGCTCTAACGTGCATCCGTCAGAGGCATGTTCACCAGATGTGCGCTCAGGAACCACACTTCCATCTCGTTGGTGCGTACCAGGTTGCTCACCAGGAGATCGTTCGTGCCTTCGTCACCCAGCTCTGCGGCCTCTCGCGCCCGGCTGCGGCCATCCGTCAGAATCAGCTCGTGCGCTTCCAGCAGCCGCGAAATCATCACCGGTGCCTCTTCGCGGCCTCGCGGGGCCCGTTTCACGCGCGCCATCTCTGCCACGTCGTGCGCCATCGCCACCGACACCCCGCCGAGCATCTGGATACGTTCCGCAATCAGGTCCACCATTTCACTCTGTTCCTCGTAATGCTTGTCGAGCAATAGGTGCAATTGGTAAAAAGTCGGTCCTGCCACCTGCCAATGTGCCTTCTTGTACAGGTCGCGCAGGCACATCGTATCGGCCAGCAGCACATTCAAAAAGGCGCATGCCTTCTCGCGCACCTTCGCATCCAGCCCGATCGGCAGCTCTTGGATCACCGTGCCGAATCGCTGGATCTCATGCGCATTCTGCCGAAGATGTGGACTCACCATGTCCGAAATCTTCGAAGTCGTCTTTGTTCGAGTAACAGGAATCGTTGTCGCGCTCATGCCGTATCTCCTTGTCGCCAGCCTTGTGCGTACGCATAATTCGATGCACTTTCAGCGCGCCGATTTGGCCGGGCCGCCGGCTCGTGGCGGCCGTCGATCCGGCTCCCTCTCCTCAAAAAGAACCGGGGCGTCCGCAGACGCCCCTTATCTCTCACGTGTGACGCGTATTACTTCACTCTGACCCTCGGCTCGACGGACATCCCCGGCCGTAACCGGTGATCTTTATTCTGGCTCGGCTTCGTAAAGTCGATGCGCACCGGAATCCGCTGCACCACTTTCACATAGTTGCCTGTGGCGTTCTCTGGCGGAAACAGGCTCAGCATCGATCCCGTCGCGCCGCCAATCTCCGTCACCCGCCCGGCGAACTTCTCGCCATCCAGCGCATCCACTGAAATCTGCACCGGTTCGCCGCGGTGAATGTTGTCAATCTGCGTTTCCTTGAAGTTGGCCGTCACCCACAGGTTATCCAGCGAAACTAGCGTCATCAGGTTCTGGCCCGCGCTCAAGTTTTCCCCCACCTGCACGCTCTTGGTGGTCACAATTCCCGCTGTCGGAGCCTTGATCACGCAGTAGCTCAGGTTCAGCTTTGCCTGCGCCAGCGCCGCCTGTGCCTGCTGCACCTGCGCCGCCGCCTGGTCGATCCGTGCTTTCTGTATCGCCAGTTGCTTCGGCCGCGTCTGCGCGTTTCTCAGGCTTGCTTCGGCCTG
>JAJZKY010000207.1 GCA_021803885.1 Planctomycetota bacterium | reverse complement strand
TAGCCGCTCTTGCCCAGCTTGGCAGCCAGTCGCTCCATCTGCGTCGCGTCAATGTAGCCCAGGTGATATGCGATTTCCTCCGGACAGGCCACCTTCAATCCCTGGCGTTTTTCAATCGTCTGGATAAAGGTCGCCGCTTCAATCAAGGAATCCTGCGTGCCCGTGTCCAGCCACGCGAATCCGCGTCCGAGCACTTCCACGTGCAACTGGCCGCGCTCCAGGTACCAGCGATTGACATCCGTAATTTCCAGTTCTCCGCGGGGCGATGGCTTCAAAGACTTTGCGACCTCGACCACTTGCCGGTCGTAAAAATACACTCCCGTGACCGCATAGCGGGACTTCGGTTCACGGGGCTTCTCCTCGATCGAGATCGCCCGTCGTTCGGAATCGAACTCGACCACTCCGTACCGCTCCGGGTCCTGCACCGGATAGGCAAACACGGTCGCGCCATCCTCCCGTTGCGCGGCGCTTTGCAACATGCGCGAAAGATCGTGGCCATAAAAAATGTTGTCGCCCAGCACCAGCGCGGAACGCTGCCCATCGACAAATTGTTCGCCAATCAGAAATGCCTGCGCCAGCCCGCCGGGTTCCGGCTGCACCGCATATTGAAATGAAAGCCCCCACTGCTCGCCGGTCCCGAGCAGCGCCTCAAATCGCGGCGTGTCTTCAGGTGTGGAAATAATCAGGACCTCGCGAATTCCTGCGAGCATCAGCGCCGACAGCGGATAGTAGATCATCGGCTTGTCATAAACCGGCAGTAGTTGTTTGCTGGCCGCAATCGTCAGCGGATACAGACGGGTCCCCGAACCTCCGGCAAGAATGATTCCTCGCAAGCTACGCTCCTCTATTTCTATTTCTATTTCTCAATCCTGTCCTGGTAGTTCTGTTCCATCCATTTGCGATACGCGCCGCTCACCACATCCGCGATCCACGCCGGATGGTCGAGATACCACTCCACCGTCTTGCGCAGGCCAGTGGAAAATGTCTCGCGCGGCCGCCAGCCCAGCTCACGTTCCAGTTTGGTTGCGTCGATAGCATAGCGCCGGTCATGGCCTGGCCGGTCCTTGACAAACCGGATCAGCTGCTTGTGCGGACAATGCTGCGATCCAGGACGCAGCTCGTCGAGAATTTCGCAGATCGTTTCCACCACCTCGCGATTGCTGCGTTCATTTCTGCCGCCAACGTTGTAGGTTTCTCCCGGCCTTCCCCGCTCCAGCACCAGGCGCAGCGCGGCGCAGTGATCGCCGACATACAGCCAGTCGCGCACATTCAACCCGTCGCCATAAATCGGCAGCGGCTTGCCTTCCAGCGCATGCGTAATTACCAATGGAATCAACTTTTCTGGAAAGTGATACGGGCCGTAATTATTGGAGCAATTGGTGATTATCGCAGGCAGGCCGTAGGTATGGAAATACGCCCGTACCATGTGGTCCGAGGCCGCCTTGGTTGCCGAGTAGGGACTGTTCGGCGCATACGGCGTGGTTTCGCAAAATGCCGGATCTTCGGCTCCCAGTGAACCGTACACTTCGTCGGTCGACACATGCAGAAATCGAAATGCGGCGCGGTCCTGCTCCGACAATCGATTCCAATACGCCCGCGCTGCTTCCAGCAGCACAAACGTTCCCCGCACATTGGTTTCGACAAAGGCCTCCGGCCCGAGGATCGAGCGGTCCACGTGGCTTTCCGCCGCGAAGTGCACAATCGCGCGAGGCTGATGTTTTGCGAGCAACTCATCCATGCGCTCGCGATCGCAAATGTCGGCGCGAGCAAACGTATACCCCGGATGCGTCGCCACTCCCTCAAGGTTTTTGAGGTTCCCGGCATACGTGAGGCAGTCAACATTAATCAGGGGGCGCGTCGAATCCTGAGAAGACTGCAGCCAGTCGAGCACAAAATTGGACCCGATAAACCCTGCGCCACCTGTTACAAGAATCGAGGATTGCGTCAAAATTATTTCATCCTTCAAAAGATTCGATTGAGAATCGTCTCAGCCCATTCCTTACATCTACAGCCATCCACAACCCGCTGATAGGGTGAAAGGTCAGTCTACTGGATTGCGGGATCGCAAGCGGCTATCGGGTCGTGACATTCTGCATCGTTCTCCATCCTGAGCCAGGCGAAGAATCTTCCTCTCGTTCGCCATGATCTCCCTTGCGCGGTTGCGATCCAGAATGGAGCGTGTCGCCTTGAGCCGTGCGCGAAAGGCATTGCCCGCACGCGGAATAACGGTAAACTTCTCCTATGGAAGTCGTTGCCACGCGCTTGCCCGGCGTACTGCTACTGCGACCGCGCATATTTGCCGATCACCGCGGCTGGTTTGCCGAGACCTGGAACGAAGCTGCTTTTCGCGAAGCCGGCCTTCCCTCCCACTTTGTACAGGATAACCAGTCCCGGTCCCGCCAGCACGTCTTGCGAGGGCTGCATTTTCAATTGCAGCATCCTCAGGGCAAACTGGTGCGCGCCGTGGCGGGTCGCATTTTCGATGTTGCCGTCGATATTCGACGCTCTTCCCCGGACTTCGGGCAATGGGTCGGCGTCGAATTAAGCGCGGAAGTTCCCGAAATGCTGTGGATTCCTCCCGGATTCGCCCACGGTTTCCTGGTCCTGTCCGAATCCGCGGACGTGCTGTACAAAACCACGGATTTTTACTCTCCAGGGTCCGAGCGGACCATTCTCTGGAGCGATCCCGTCCTTGGGGTCGAGTGGCCTCTGACGGCAGACCCGATTGTTGCCGCAAAAGATGCTGCTGGAACCGCCTTCGAACAGACGGAGGTGCCAACATGCTAACCCCCCATCCCGACCGAAGAGCTTGACCATTGCCTGCCACGGGCGTAACTCTACATTTCCACGTATAGCCCATCCTATTGTTGTGGTAGACCTTTAACATCTATGGGCGGTGCCTGCTTCATGTCCAGGCGCGCAAATTTCCTCCTGTTTCCGCCTGATTCGTAGGTTGAGCGATGTATTCGATCCCCGCAAATCTGTATAGATGACGAAAGTTTTTTTATCGTCTTATTTTCCTGAATGGGTTAGACTCAGGCAGCATTTCCTACGCCTACAGTCTTTTGCAGATTGGAACGCGCAAAACTAAAGTGCGCGGAAACCTTGTCTTCGCCTAGCTATAGGTAAGGATATGCAATCCATTGCACACGCCCATGGCGAATCCTACCGCCCTCCATTCGCGGTTCTTGGATGCGCTGGGTGCGCTGGATGCAGTGGAGCTCCAGGGCAAGAGAAAAGTTAGCGTTGGCACTCGCGCGGCACAGGTTGGCAGGGCAAGATGCACTCACCTGTCACAATCCAGCCGCCCCAAGAAAACCGGAACCCACGCCCAGCCCGGCGCGACGTTTTGGATTGTTTTAGGGTGGATTGAATCAGGCCGGCATCAATGTGAGACCGGCCCGTACTCCACCCCAGTAGCGACGCATATTCACCGTTTCTTTTTGAGGTCACTATCATGTCTAGGTTACTCTCCAGTCCCTCCGCCAGCGGTTTCTCCCTTCGTCTTGCCTCCCTCGCGGTCAGCGCGGCTTGTGTAGTCAGCTTCCTGGCCCTTCCGTGTGCGGCAAGTGCGCAAGGATTGTTTCAATCTCCGTCGCCGAACTTGACCACAGGTACCACCCCCCAGGGCGTAGCTGCCGCCGATTTCGCGCATTCCGGCTACCAGGGCCTGGTGGTAACGGACAGTACAAACAGAAACATGAAGGTCTATCTTGCGACGGGTCCCAACACATTTGGAGGGGCTGCCACGATTCCAACCTGCACGGATCCGACGGCAGTGTTGGCACAGGATTTTAACGGTGATGGATACCCCGATATCCTGGTCGCATGCCCCGGCACCAATCTTGTCGAGTTGTTCCTGAATAATGGCGCAAGTGCGCCTGGCACCTTTCCCACCTCGCCTTTCGCAACCGAGTCGGTCACCGATCCCGTCGCGATGGTGGCCGGCAATTTTACCGTCAACGAAGACTTTCTTGATGTCGCCGTAGTGAGTGGTACGGGCGGGATTACCGCGTACATGAATCTCGGGGGCGGCCACGGCACGGTCGTACCGACCGGTCTGGCAGGCACATTGACCGGCGTCGTAACCGGGGACTTCAACCATGACGGCAACCTGGACCTGGCGGTCTCCGACAGCGCCAATAGCAATGTCCATCTTCTTACTGGCAACGGTACCGGAGCGTTCACCTTGCTGGGCAGTTATTCGACGGGTACTGGAACCGCACCCAGCGGCATCGTCGCCGCCGATTTCAACAATGACGGCAACCTGGATGTTGCCACCTCCAATACTGGCAACAACACCGTAAGCATTCTGGCCGGCAGCGCGCCTGGCGCCTTGACCCTTCGCTCAGTTCAGGCGACGGGAACCAACCCAATCGCGATCGCGGTCACCGATGTGAACAGCGACGGCTATCCCGATGCGATTGCCTTCGACTCACCAACTGCCAGCACTGGCGAAGTAGATGTTCTTCTGGGCAACGGCGACGGCACATTGCAAACCGCGCAGGCTACCAGCGAGACATTCAAACCCGGGACGCTGCCCGCTGTCGCGGACTTCAATCGTGACGGCAAGCCTGATGTTGTCCTTACTCAGCAGAACACGAACCTGGCTTCCGTTCTGCTCAACAACACTCTGCCGACCCAGTACCCCGATGGCCGCAGTTCTGCATCGGCAAACAAAATATCCAACGGCTACGGTAACTTTGCCGACGGCGTCGCCGTGGGCGACTTCAACAAAGACGGCAACCTGGACATTGCTGTCAGCTATCTGCAAGACAATACGGTCCAAGTGCTTCTCAACAATGGCGCCAATGGTTTTAACGCATCGACCGCCTACCCCGTAGGCAAACAGCCCTACTGGATCGCTTCCGGCGACTTGAACGGCGACGGCTATCCTGATCTGGTCACGGCAAATACCACGGATGGAACTGTCAGCGTCCTATTGAACAATGGCAAAGGCAACAACGGCGCGTTTGCCGCGGCTGTCCCTTATACGGTCGGCAAGCAGCCCTACCAGGTCGCCATCGG
This sequence comes from Planctomycetota bacterium, assembly GCA_021803885.1. The sequence continues at coordinate 2,508 of JAJZKY010000207.1, read as the reverse complement.
AGACATCAACGGCGACGGCTATCCTGACTTGGCGGTCACGAATTATGGAGCCAATACGGTTTCGATCCTGATGGGGTCGGCGACTGGAACCTTCACCGCCTCGGCGACAACGCTGGCCACCTGCGCCAATCCGTACGGCGTTGCCATCGGGGACTTTGCAGCTGACAGCTATCCGTCCATCGCCGTCAGCTGCTACAGCGCCGCGGAACTCGAAGTGTTCCCGAACAACGGCAATGGAACCTTCGGCACGCCCGCGATCTACGCCACGAACAAGAATCCATCCTCGCTGGTGGTGGGCGACTTCAATCGCGACGGCAAACTGGACATCGTGGTGGGGAACACGACAGCCAACGACATCTACTTCTTCGCGGGCAACGGGAACAATACCTTCCTTGCCGGCGTGGAAAGCCCGTCGCTCAACTTCCCCGACTCGATCGCCGCAGGCGACTTCAATGGCGATGGCATTCTGGACATCGTCGGTGTGGCCCCCAACTATAACGCGGTTGAGCTCACGCTCGGCAAGGGCGACGGCACCTTCGGCACCATTCAGCAGCGTGCCGCCGGTCAATTCGGAGCGACGACGCAACCCTGGGCCGTAGCGGTGGGCGACTTCAACAACGACGGCAAGCCTGACATCGTCACCGCCAACACCTTCCACCAGGTCAACATTGCCAGCCCGGCCTACCAGTCGCGCTATCTCACGGAATATCCCGCCAACCCCGCGGGCAACCCCAGCATTGACCTGCTCACCAATGCGTCGGCAGCTCAAATCGGCCTGAGTGTCGCGCCTCCCAACAATACCTTCCCACTTGCGGACAACAATACGGACGTGACGATTCAAGCCACCGTCCAACCGGCCTACAGCGGCAACACTCCCACTGGATCCGTCATCTTTGAAAACTCGGCGGGTTCACCGCTGGGCACCGGTCCCTACCCCTTGAACAGTGGCGGCGTGGCCTCCTACGACGTCGGTCACCTTGGTAGCGGGTCGTATCTGTTCACCTCGCTCTATTCGGGCGACTCCAGCTATCAGCCTACGGCCGCTTCGGGAGCAGCCTTCGCGGTTACGGTGGCCGGAACGCCCGTCACCCTGACCTTGAGCCCATCCTCCGCGGCTTATGCCAGCACATTTACGGCGAACGTTACCGTCGCGGGATCGGCTGGACTGGGCTATCCCACGGGCACGCTGACCATCTACAGTTCCACAGGATTCACGCTGGGAACGGTTACCCTGACCAATTCCGGCGCCAACAACACAGCCGGGACAGCGACGTTTACGGCAACAGCCCCAAATCTGATTGTCGGCAGCTATAGCTTTTACGCGGTCTACAATCCGACCAACGGGAACTACCAGCAGGGCACATCGTCCTACGTTCCGTTGACCGTGACCGGCGAGCCAACCAACCTAAGCGTTACTTGTGGATTTGGTCTGTTCACGGTTCCGTGCACGGCAACCATAACAGCCTCCACGACCAACACCCCGGTGCCGGCAAACCTTACCGTAGACTTCTCGGTCAATGGAGGTGCGGCGGTCCCGGAAACGACGAATAACGCGGGTCAGGCTAGCTACAGCTTCAACGAGTTCGTCGGAACGTTCACTGTGGTAGCTACCTTCCCAACTCAGACCAACTACCTTACATCTACGGGTAGCACATCGGGTGGCTGCTTCTTCATCTGCCTCCTTCGCACAGGGCCGGGCGGCACCTTCTTCGCTCCTTTCAACTTGTTCACCGGAGTGGGCTTTGGCCCAGGCTTCACTCCCAGAGCGAACCGCAGCAGAGGAGCGAGGGGCAGGCCTGTACCGCTCAGCTTGTTCTGAACCTCCTCGCCGAGGCTGCCGCTTCGGCACCGCTCGGCAACTGGCAAACGACCACCTTCGTGGGCGGCCTGCGGCATGACCGGGTGTCAGCCTCGATGGTCGCCGACGAACCGATGGACGGCGAGATGTTCCTGGCTTGGGTGCGGCAATTCCTCTGTCTGACGCTGCAGCAGGGTGATATCGTTGTCCTCGACAATCTCAGCAGCCACAAGGTGGAGGGGATCCAACAAGCCATCGCCGCCGTGGGCGCAACGGCGCTCTATCTGCCACCCTATTCGCCCGACCTGAATCCGACAGAAAAGCTCGTCTCCAAACTCGAGTCGCTGCTCCGCAAAGCCGCCAAACGATCCGTCGATGACCTATGGGTGGAGATCGGCAATCTGCTCAACACCGTCTCATCCGGCGAATGCGCCAACTACTTCGCCTCTTCTGGATATGTTTCTACCTAAATTAGAACCGCTCTAACCCTCCTGCAATTGTCTTGTGGAAATCCAAGCTGACCCACGACCCAAGCTTCAAGGCTGTTGTAAAGTTATATGCCGACTGCACAACGGGCGAACTCTTCGAATAGTCCCACAAATACGCCTCCCCTGCCCCCGGCACAGAGCCTAAAACCCTCCTCAAGGGCAGCGCTTCACCCGGTTCGCCGGCAATCCCCTGCTGGACTAACAGACCGTCTCTAGGGGGTG
>JAJZKY010000206.1 GCA_021803885.1 Planctomycetota bacterium | reverse complement strand
GATCTAGCGGAGCATCGTGCGGTCAGTATCGATGCAACCGTCCAGCACAGATCAACGTTGACGGTGATTCCCCATCCGGCGGACGTCGCAGGCCTCTCCACGGTGTGGAGCGTTGTCAGAAACGGGACGATTCCTCTCATCGACGCCCGTGCGCCTGAGGAGTTCGCAGGGGCAAAAGGCGGAGTAGGAGCCGCACGCAAGGGGCATATTCCTGGGGCCCAAGACGTGTTTTGGGCCGAAAATCTCGCCGGTACAAGCATTCCCGTTCTCAGACCTGTTGCCGCCATTCGAGCCCGTTATTTAGCCGCCGGACTTAGGCCTGGAGAGGAGGTCATTGTCTACTGTCATGCGGGACTCCAGGCGTCCTTCGACTTCTTCACGCTCAAGCTCGCTGGCTTTCATCCGGTGCTCTATGCTGGATCATTTGCCCAGTGGGTTGCCGCCTTTGGCACCCCGGTCGAGACTGCGGGTTACTGACCCTCCCAGGGAGCCATTTTTTCTTTCACCGCAGTGCAAACATGCTTTAAGATCGCGCGATTCTGCGCCGAGATTTGGACACTAGCGATCACAGCATGCATTAGCACCAGACCGGCGATCTCTAGTGAAGCTGTAAAATTACGCTGATGCTCACCTACCGATCACGAACCACGACGCATGGACGCAATATGGCTGGAGCGCGGAGCCTTTGGCGCGCCACCGGGATGCAGGACGGCGATTTTGGAAAGCCGATTATCGCCGTTGCCAACTCGTTTACCCAGTTCGTTCCCGGTCACGTCCACCTGAAGGATCTGGGTCAGCTCGTCGCGGAAGAAATCGCAAAAGCCGGCGGCGTGGCAAAGGAGTTCAACACCATCGCGATCGACGATGGCATCGCCATGGGGCATGCAGGCATGCTCTACAGTCTGCCCTCGCGAGAGCTGATTGCCGACTCGGTCGAATACATGGTGAATGCGCACTGCGCCGATGCGTTGGTCTGCATCTCCAACTGCGATAAGATCACGCCGGGCATGCTGATGGCCTCGTTGCGACTGAATCTTCCCACCATTTTCGTATCGGGCGGTCCCATGGAGGCGGGTAAGGTCCAGCAGGGTAATAGCTTCATGCCGGTGGATCTGGTCGATGCCATGATCGTGGCAGCCGATCCAAATAGAACCGATGCCGAGATCGAGCTGTATGAGCGCTCGGCTTGCCCCACTTGCGGGTCCTGCTCCGGCATGTTTACTGCGAACTCGATGAACTGCCTCGCAGAGGCTCTGGGCTTGGCCCTGCCTGGCAACGGAACCGTGGTAGCAACGCATGCGGACCGCAAGGAGCTATTTCTGCAGGCGGGGCGGAGGATTGTCGATCTCGCACGCCGGTATTACGAGCAGGACGATGATGCGGTGTTGCCCCGGAGCATCGCGACGTTCGAGGCATTTGAGAATGCCATGACGCTGGACATCGCCATGGGTGGCTCGACCAATACCGTCCTACATCTCTTGGCTGCCGCCCAGGAAGCCGAAGTGCCTTTCACCATGGCAGATATCGACCGTCTGTCGCGCCGCGTGCCGAATTTATGCAAAGTAGCGCCGTCGTCGGCCACAGTTCACGTCGAAGATGTGCACCATGCCGGCGGGATTTTCGGCATCCTCGGCGAACTCGATCGGGGCGCCCTGATCCATCGGGGCGTTTCCACCATCCACTCCGCATCTCTGGGCGAGGCCATCGACAAGCTGGATGTGAAGCGCGCTGTGGCTCCCGAGGTCCGAGAGTTCTATCGCGCCGCCCCCGGAGGGGTGCGCACCACGGTCCCATTCAGCCAGAGTAGCCGCTATCAGGAATTGGACTTGAACCGGGAGAGCGGTGCGATCCGTGATATGGAGCACGCATTCAGCCGAGACGGTGGACTGGCCGTTCTTTACGGCAACATTGCGGAGGATGGCTGCATCGTGAAGACCGCCGGCGTCGCAGAAGGCCATCTCACATTTTCAGGTCCCGCTCTTATCTTTGAGAGCCAGGAGGCAGCCGTTGAGGGCATCCTCGGCGACAAGGTCGTTCCCGGTGACGTGGTGCTGATTCGCTATGAAGGACCCAAGGGTGGTCCTGGGATGCAGGAGATGCTCTATCCCACGAGTTATCTGAAGTCAAAGGGGTTGGGGAAACTTTGCGCTCTGATTACCGATGGCCGTTTCTCCGGCGGCAGCTCGGGACTCTGCATCGGCCATATCTCGCCCGAGGCGGCGGAGGGCGGCGCGCTGGCTCTCGTCGAAGAAGGCGACATCATCGAGATCGATATTCCCAGGCGGGTGTTGCGCGTAGATCTCTCCGCACCGGAACTGGCAAGCCGGCGCGCCAGGATGGAAGAAAAAGGTGCGTCGGCATGGAAGCCCGCGGCACGGGATCGAAAGGTTTCCAGGGCTCTCCAAGCCTATGCGGCAATGGCCACGAGCGCTGCCCGCGGGGCGATACGAGACGTGAACCAGGTAAAGAGCAAGGCCGAAGGTGCGAAGGTGAGTGTGACGGAGGATTGACTTCCGTAATTTGGTTCGAGCTTGGACCTTTGCCTTGTAGTGCACACCCTCTTTCCTTACTCATCGATCGCGAATCGTCTCTGCGCTGCGTCATAACATGCATCCTTCTTCCGGAAGTATTTGCCGATCGGGACGGGCTGCTTCTGGATACGGCGCAGAGCGCCGATGGCAGTATGGGGCAGAGCGATCTTGTGCCGAGCCGGAGCGGTCTTGGTCGCCTGGCGTTTGGGTTGGTGTTGAGCAATTCATCTGGGCGCAGTTCCGATGCGCAACCGGCAGGTAAAGGACCAGTATCTGGTCAGCGACTTCCTGGAGCCCATTATCCGTTCGTATAAGTTCAGACGACGTACCGCGTATCTTGCAATTCGGACAAAACCTCATGTTCTGATCGCCGATACTGATACCAATTGTCAAGTCCGTGGCAGAAGGACGCGTCTTTCTTTGAATCGGGATGGGCGATCTGATTCGCGATAATTAAGTATCTCTGCCGGCGTCAATTACAATTTCTGCTAAATCGAGCCATTCACCAAATTTGCATCGAGAAGCAGTTGTCGCCTAACTTCAAACACGAGGAGTTAGAGCCAAAGCTCGTGAAGTTGCTGGAGAGGACCGCGCAGGTCGAACCTGATCCCGTACGATCGGTTTGGTAGAATGCGAGGAAAGTCTTGTTTGCTCCGCGCTTGACTGAAGAAGCGGGCCCAAATATGATTTTGCTTCCGAATCAAAGACCCCTGGAGCTACCCGATGCGTACTCGACTGCCATTTGTTGCGCTACTCTTCCTGCTGTTTTCCTTATCTCCAAGCTTTCCTGCCTTCGCTGCCAATCTGAATCTCAAGGTGACCGACAGCGGATACCTCAATGCGCGCGGCGTCAGCATCATGCTCTATGACGATGCTTACAGTCCCGTCTTTTTCGATCAGAAAGACGCTGGCATGCAGATCATTCTGCACGGCCATCGCATCGCGACCAATGGCAGCGTGCGTCTTCTGCCAACGCCGGAGCAATGGGGCACGATCCCTCACCTGATCGGTCGCCAAGCGGACAAGCAAGAGGGCCGACTCTCGGCTAACCTTTCCTATCCTGCATACCACCTGGATTATCAGGTGGTGGTTGCGGCCGAGCCGGGCGGGGTGCGCGTGAGTGTAAACCTGACGAAGCCGCTGCCTGCGTTGCTGGTGGGCCGGGCCGGATTCAATTTGGAGTTTCTGCCCTCTATCTATGTTGATAAGTCCTACGTAGTGGACAACAAGGCGTTTGGCGTGCTCCCGCGTTATCCGGAGGATCGGATGACTACGATGCCGCCACGACCCGGCGACCCGAAGCAAGTGTGGTACATCGAGCAGTGGCGGAAAGCCAGGGACTACGCCGAGCCGCTGCCGTTCGCTACTGGAAAGAGCATCACCCTGGCTGCCGGCGATCCGCTCAATCGCATCAGCATCACTACGGAGATCGGACGGCTGCTCCTTTACGACGGCCGGAACATGGCGCAGAATGGCTGGTTCGTGCTCCGCACTTTGATTCCTGCCGGGAAGACCAAGGATGCAGTGGTTTGGCACATCCGACCAAGCTATCTTCCGGAATGGACTCGCCCGCCAATGATCGCGCACAGTCAGGTTGGCTATGCAGCCGATTTTCCCAAGGAAGCCATTATCGAACTCGATCCGAACTTCGAGGCCCCTGGTACCGCCAAAGTCCTCCGGCTCTCCAGCGACGGTTCCTGGAAGGAGGTTTTTCAGGGTCCGATCTCGAAGCCGGTGCCGTGGCTGCGATACGACTACGCCAAATTTAATTTCTCCTCCGTCAAAGAGCCTGGGCTCTACAAGATCGAATACGGCGGCCAAAGCACGGATGTGTTTCCAATCGCCAAAGACGTTTATGGCAAGACCTGGCAAACCAGTTTGGACTGTTTTTTGGCAGAGCAGATGGACCACGTTTCAGTGCGCGACGCCTACCACGTATGGCACGGCGTTGCGCACATGGACGACGCACGGCAAGCTCCGCCGAACACTCCGCACTTCGATGGTTATTCCATGGGGCCGGATACATTTTCTCCCTATAAGCCCGGCCAGCATATTTCAGGTTTGAACGTGGGCGGATGGTTTGACGCCGGCGATTTCGATAACGACGACTACGGCCAATACCGGACCATCGATAATTTGTCTCTGGCATACGCCACCTTCCACAGCAAGTGGGATGAACTCTCGGTCAACGAAAAAGCGCGGTCGGTGACCATGCACAAGCCGGACGGAGTTCCGGACCTTGTCGAACAGGTTGAGCACGGTGTACTGCAGCAACTCGCACAGATCCATGCGGTCGGGCACCCCTTTATTGGGATCCAGTCGCCTTATCTGCAGGGATACACATTTGTCGGCGATGCCGCCTCCCAAACCGACGGCCGGATCTACGATCCCAAGCTCGGGCCGTATGAAGTGAAAGGGAATTACTCCGGCAAGCCTGACGACCGTTGGGCGTGGACGAAGTACAGCGTGTTCAATGAGTATGGGGACATCACTTCGCTCGCTGCCGCTTCGGAGGTGCTGAAGGGCTGGAACGATCCCCTGGCGAAGGAGTGCCTCGATACAGCGATCAAGCTTTGGAATGAGGAGAAGGCGCATCCGGCTCCTCAGCCTCGCGGTCCCTTCATGCGATTTGGATCTCTTGACTGGTCCTCCGCGCTGGAATTAATGATCGCTACCGACGGCGCCCAGCCCTACAAGCAGCGCGTCGAAGAGCTCTTTCCCGGCATGCTGCAGCACATGGGTTTTCAGGGCTGGACGGCGGTGCGCGCACTGCCCTACCTGGACCCGAGCTACAAGGCCCGTTTCAAGGCTGCGCTTGAAGCGTGGATGCCGCAGCTCAACCGTGAACTGGCTAGCACGCCTTTTGGGGTGCCAGCCACGCGGCGTGACTGGGGCGGTTCCGAACAGGTGGCGAATTTCGGCGTGGAGATGTACTTCCTCCACGAGGCGTTTCCAGACATCGTCGGTCCACAATATACCCTGCGCGCCGCCAACTACTTGCTCGGTATGCACCCGGTATCCAGCGTGTCTTATATCGCGGGGATTGGCACAGCCTCCAAGCTGAAGACCTATTCCAACAATCGGTGGGACAATAGCTTCATCCCCGGCGGCATGATCCCTGGCTATGTTGTCATCAAGCCGGATTTCCCGGAGTGCATCACGAATTTCGGGATGCTCTGGTTCGAGGACGAAACCACGGTTTCCGCGGCCAGCAGCTGGGTTCTGGAAGCCAATGCGGCAGAGGCGATCGTCAACCAGGAAACAGCGGCTAAGGGGACTCCAGGGAACTGAAGTTTCTGCTCACGGCAGGATGCCGGGCATAAGCGATACTTGTGCGAGACGGGGTGGCGCCGGTTTTAAAAGGTCGGGTGCTATCCCCCGTTTCGCAGGAGGAGGATCGTTAAATGGCGCTCCTCGGGCGAAGCGAGATACATTTTCTATCACTTGAGTGTGAGCAGATCCGTAATGCCCATCCAGATCCTGCTGATACAGGGACCGACGGGCCACTCCGCTAGCCGTGCTGCTGTGCCGTTCCGGGCGCAGGCGAGGCAAACCTTCAACACGTCAGGTGCAAAATGGCATTGGTGTGCGGTGGCTGCTCATTTAAAAGAGCAACAGCTTGCTCGGTCGGAATCACCACAAGTTCGACCTTGCGGTGCCCGGCTTGCAGCTGGATGTCAGGGCTGACCGGGAGCCGCCCATAAATCCCCGTTCCGATGACCAGGCGGTGACAGTGCCAGGGGATTCCCTCGTTTGCCGTTAGCGGCGTATGGCCGAATTGGCATCGGAAAGGCTTCGACGGACCCTTCTTGCGCTCTGACACTCTTCCGCAGTCGACAACAACGTCGTGGTCGTACTCGACGCCGTTAATCCTGATCGACCCGAAGGCAAGGTTCTCAAACAGCATCTCAGTTGTCTTGCGTCTCGCGCGTAGCACTGCAATCAGATTCACTTGCTAACGGCGCGGCGCTGTCTTTCGGTCCTTGGCCGCGGCGTTCTTTGCGCGGCTGCCCGGATGCTCCCTTTGATGACGTGCAACGGCTTTCGCAACCTCTTCCCGTGAAAGCTTGCTATGGCCATCGCCATGCAGCACATCGCTGCTGAACGGACCCGTGGGGGTTTGGTCTGCCATATTCATTCTCCTTAAGAATCAGCGCGCCTGCGCGCGGGCGCTGGTCGGAGTTGGAACCGGCATGGCGGAGAGCATCTTGAGCCTTCGCCATCAGCTGGGCTGGTTTTGCGCCGGCGGGCCAATCGGGGGCACCTCCGTTGGCCATAGCGGACACGCAGGAATGCGCAATGACCAATATCAGTATAAGCACGAATTCGTTCGCGGTTGGTATTTCGAAGCTCACCAGCTTTCTGAGTTCAACGGCAATGACATGTCTGCGTCGACTGTGGGCGACGGGAGAAGCCTTACTTCGAAGCGTCTCCAAAATAATGGGATCGGGGAGCCTGTGGGCCAGATGGACACTGGCCCACATTGTGTGTTGAGCTCTGCCTGCAAAATCGCCGTTGAAACTGTACTCGATGAAATCATGCTTTCCGGTGGTGGACAGGGCGGATTGGCTCCCTTGACTGAGCAGGAGATTCCCGCGACAGCGACACGCGCAGCTTCCTCTGTCGAGACTTCGCCTACAGCATAGGCCGGACTAAAACCGCCAGGGACTGGGGGAGAGAGCGCTGATTTAGAGTGCCGCTGTCAACTATCGAACGGCCATGGGGGGAATTTGCCGTTTTAAGGACTTAGCCATCCCCGGAGCGGGGAACAGCTACTCAAAGAGGCTGAGCCGAGCAGTGTTCGACAACGATGGACGCAGGATTGGCAATCCGGCGCCCGGCCCCATGGGTTGCTGCAACCGCCTTTGCTGCCAGACTGGGGCCCCCCAAAAAAAAGACGGCACGAACGGTCTTGCTGTTCGTGCCGGGAGGCCAGTGACGCAAACTACTTCCGTTCTGAAGAGAGCGACCATAGTTCGCTGCTCTTCATTCGGAATAAATACACTATAGCATAGATTCGGAAGAGTTCAAATACAAAAATTA
>JAJZKY010000205.1 GCA_021803885.1 Planctomycetota bacterium | reverse complement strand
AAGGCCGTGGGGGTTCAAGTCCCCCTCCGGGCACCAACGAAATAAAAGACTTATATGAACTTGGCCTCTCGAAAATGAGAGGCCAAAATTGTTTGGTGGCTGTTCTGATGGCTGTTGATTGCGCCGCCGCGCTAGGTCGCAGCACGCTCAGCACACCATTCAGTACCGTGCGCGTGTCATACCAGGGACGACCCGCCGCACACCAAGCGAAGCATGCCGCAGTACCGGCTGAACCAACAACCACCGCCCTTCCATTCAAGCCGCGCGGAGACGTCAGAGACATTTCAGACCGCAACAAATTACAAACCGGAGGAATCATGAGACTGGTTCTAGCCTCACAGTACAAAGAACAGGCAGAGAAAACTATCGAGGAAACCAACTCTGTCTGATATTCGTGTGCGAGTGTTGGGGCAGCGTGCGAGCAGGACAGGGCCTGCTAAAGGTATTAGCTAAGATTGGCACACGGCTGAAGCGACGGAGGAGACTTCCTCCCTAGCTCAAATGAAGGAAAATGGATAGAGGAAGGCTGAGCGGTGAGTCCCAGAGGAACCAGAAGGCAAAATCAGGCATTGGGCTCTGTGCTTGAAGAGGCGGAATCGAATCTCCTTGCCGCATTCAAGAAATCGCAGAGAACCAAGCACAATGGTCTTATAGGGAATGCTCGCGCCAAGAGCATTGCGGATTTTCTGACAGCTCGATTGCCAAGCGTCTATGGAGTCGCGACCGGAGCCGAGATTGTTGACTACGCGGATCGTCGATCAGGCGAGATGGATATTGTGATCTACGACAAACAGCGAAATGCCGTTGTATCAGCCGATCCTCTTTGGCTGGCTGCGGAAACCCTTCTCGCGTACATCGAGGTGAAAACGAAGCTGACGAAGAGCGAGCTTGAAAAGTCGTTTGCCGGAGCGAAGAAGGTCGATGCTCTACGGCCGTTTAAGAAAAAGTTCACACTGCATGTGGTAGGGAATAATCCGGGACAAAAAGACGATCAACTGCGTTGCTTTCGAACTTTGTTTGCCTTCGGCACCAATCTTGGATCGGAGGACTGGCTCGATAAAGAATGGGCGCGGGTCAAGAGTGCAGCAGCAACAGTGAATGTACCTCTTGCGTGTATTGACCGCATCCTTGTGCTTAATCGAGGCATGTTGACTCCGCCATCGCAAACTGGCACGGATCAATTCTTGGTTTCCTCTGTATTTCAACAGTGGGTCTTGAATCTTGTTAACTTCCTCGCACGCGAGAATGCGCGGCGAGAGCCTTGGGACTGGCAGATGTATGCGAAAAAGAGGACGCCGGGGTGGAGAGCACTCTGAATCTTATGCCAACGAAACTGCCCAACAACAAAGCACTCAAACTAATCATCGAGACTAAAGCGTTCAAAACGTCGCTCGCGTTTCTCAAGTCTCGTCGGCCGGCGTTGGCTCCGCATCGTTCTCTTGAGGATCTCTTTTGGGAGATGGATGAAAAGTCACCGGCTGCATTGAAGGGCGTCGAGCCGCACCTCCAAAAAGTCTGCTGGGTCTTTCGCAAGACGCTCTACTCCTATTCGATCTTCATTGGCGGTTCCGTTCTCGACCAAATTCTGTACGACAAGATACGGGACGAAGCTGTAGACGATCCCGTCACAGCGGCTTTGGTGTTGATTCGGTCAGTCGGCATTCACAAGCCCGGTGTCATCCTTTATCCAATTCACTCTCTTGGCTTGTTGGGCGTCGGACTCTGGGAAAAGCTGACAAAGGGGCGCTACGAGCTATTCATTTCGGACGCCGAGATTTGCGTTCGTGCACAGACGAACTCTCTGAAAGAGACGATCGCTTTCGTGGAACGATCGGCAGAGAGCTTCGGAGTCAATCGAACGGTTCCCGTTGAATCTATGGAGCATTATGAGAGGAGTCGGCCCACGAAGTGGCTCACACGGAATCCGCTGCTTGCCGTCAAAGCTCACCTCTTTTCTCGCGAATATTACGAGAATCACAACTTCATCATTCTGCAATTGGAGCGCGCGTGTTCTCTCTTGTTCTGTTTAGCGTCGCTCCAGAACGGTTTCCCGGTTTTGAGGAATGAGTCTCTGTTCTCATCGGGTCGTACAAATAATTGGGAAACACAAGACATCCATCACTTCGTTCTTTTGGAAGCCACGGCAGGAAACAGAAAACGATTCGAGACTCGCTGCATTCCGATGAATGCCCGCGCGATAGAGCTTGCCGAACTGAGCAATGTGAATGTGGACATCAATCTAAAATCCTGGGCGCGTCGACAACCGCTTATGGAGAAAGTGTGCGTTGCGCTGGGCACGATTGAACAGGGTTATCTCAAAAGCAACATCCTCTCAGACAAGGAAGGCGTCAAGCACCGGACATTCAAGAAAATTATGCAGTCACTTCGTTACTTTCGTAGATCTTTCCGCTACACAAGTGGAGACGATGATGTGGTAATGCTGACAATAGCGCTGGAATGTCTACTCACGGATTCTTACGCACCCAATGGTGGCGAACGGCTCAAGGAGCGGGCAAGTATTCTTCTGAAAGGGCATCGGAGGAAGTCGGACTGTGTGCGCGAGATCGGGAACATCTACCTCGCTCGCAATCAGATAGTGCATACGGCGGAGTGCGAGCAGGAAGTAGATTTGCAAACTGTGCGTGAGGGCTACACGCTCTGTCTTCTCAGTTTGGTTGAGCGACTTCCGCTCTTGCCAAAGGAATCCGGGAATCCCATTCAATTCATTATCGAAGGTTCGGCTCCCCTCGCGCTACCAACAGGATCCTAGCGTTGCGCTAGCTTGAGTAGTTGGCCTATTGGAAATTGGCATGGTAAACCGCTAGAAGTGAGCCGTTTTTGAGAAAATGGTTCGCGAGGAAGCAGCGATGCACAAGTGGTACCTGGAAGTGCGGGAGTTGTTGCGGGTGATTCACAAAAAGGCGCTTGATGCGCAAGCTGCCTGGCAGAAAGATGACAAAGGCGCGGCGGAGGCGATCAAGGGCTACCTCAGGGAGGATTACGCCCGTCTTCAATCGCTATGGAATGAACAAGTAGAGGGTGATGTGCCGACCTACCTTGGTCGGCACATAGCTTGGGGCATGGCAAACGATTATCATGACATCCTCAATGGCGACCTCCCAGAACTGGAAGAAACGCTGGATTCCTACCTTGCGGAATCGGCGGAAGAAAAAGGCGAAGAAGGCTTTGAACATCTGCTCCATCCGACTGTGGTTCAATCGAGCGTCGATCATTTCAAGAGCGGGCACTACCGCGAGGCGGTACTGAATTCCATCACTGCGATCTTTGACCTGATCCGCAGTCGTACTGGCCTTGACCTCGACGGGTCGGCGCTGGTCAATCGCGCGTTTTCTCTCACCGATCCGTATCTCGTTCTCAGCGAACTCGACACAGATTCGGGTCAGAACGACCAGAAGGGCTTCATCCAGCTCTTCAGCGGAAGCTATCAGGGCATCCGTAATCCGAAGGCGCACTCGCTAAATCACGACCTGACAGAACTGAAAGCATCGCAGTATCTTGTTCATGCGAGTTTGCTGGCTAGGCGTGTGAGTGAAGCGCATCAGGTTAAAACGGATGCGGTTATGAAGCCCGTGAAAAGAAGGAAGCCCGTTCGCTCCTAGAGCGAACGGGCTTCGTGCTTTATGTATCGCCAAGTGAGATGCAGAGGTCGCATTCCCCGGATGGCGAAGCGTAGCCGAGGCCGGGCCGGAGTCAAGGCCGCGCTCAAGCGCGCCGCTTCGCGGTCGCAGAGCCTTGACACCGGCACTCACGCCTCGGCGGGCGATGCCAACTATCCGGGGAATGTCTTCTCTCAAAAAGAGCTATTGAGAAGCAGATGCGATGCGCTCTACAACGGATAGTCGATGGGCTGGCGACAGGTGGCTGTATCGCGCGGACATCGTGATAGTCTTGTGTCCCGCCGCCTCCTGAATTTCCTTGATGCTCGCACCGGCCATCGCCAGCCAGGAGCAGAAGGTGTGACGGTTGCAGTGCCACACATAGCCGGTGACGCCCGCTTCTTCCATACAGGGATGGAACCATGAGCGGGTATCGAAGCTGCTTTTGTTGCCTTCGCGTGGGAAGACCGGATCGGACGGGTGCTGCCTGGGACGACGCAGTGATTCGAGTGCGGCAATCGCATCGGAGTTCAGGTGGACCGTGCGGGCTGAACCGTTTTTCGTCTTCGTGAGGTCGATAGTCCGGCGATCCAGATGCACCTGAGACCAGGTGCAGGTGTACTGCTCGCTCAGGCGCATTCCGGTATGGACGCTCACAACAAATTCTGCCAGGTGCTCAGGGAAGCGCTTCGAGATGACTTTGTGCAGATTGTCGTACTCCTCGCGACTGAGAAACCGCAGCCGCCCTGTGCCTTCCTTGCGTTGACGCACCAGCCGTGCCGGATTGACCGACACCTTCCCATTGCGGACGCCTTCGCGGTAGCAGAGGGAGATAAACGCCTTGTAGCGATTCGCTGTTGCCGCCGTGTTGCAGTGTTCGCGCAGCCAGCGCTCCAGCTCTTGCGGCGTCAACTCTGCTGCGTGGCGAGAGCCGAGCGCAGCACGAACAATTTCGCCCTTGCTTTTATAGTTGCGGCTGTCCTTATGCTGGGCAGTGAACTCCAGAGCATCATCGATCAGCTCGCTGACCGTCACCACCTTCGAGTTCCGTAGCTCCGGCAGCTTGCGCCCCGCCGCCGCATCGGCTTTGCGCATCTGGTAGAGCTTGATGGCGTCCGACTTGCGGCCAACCTTCTCGCGGTGACGCTTGCCCGCAGCATAATAGTGAATCCACCAGATGCCGCTCCCTGCCGGATTTTCGTAGACGCCACGCATGGAATACTCCTCGATGGCTGTTACATCGGATATAGAATATCAAGGTGTCCGAAATCTTGCCCATCTGGGCTTCTGGAAATTATTCGACCATACTCGAATAATTATTCGAGTACGATCTGGCACTGGAAGTTTGGATCAGCAGTCCCGCAAGCAATTGATTTGAAAAGCGCAGAGTCGTCGTAGTCCACTTACGACATTTACGATGGTTCCAAACGGATCCGCAACGACGAGAGAAGCTGAAAGCTCCAATGACCGCTGACCACTTCACCAATATCGATCAGTTCAATGCAGACCTGTGGAAGGTGGCCGATGATCTCCGCGCCAATTCCAACCTTGCCTCCAACGAATACTTCCTGCCCATTATGGGCCTGCTGTTCCTGCGTCAGGCTACCAATCGTTACTACGAGGCTCTTGCCGCCATCCAGGCGGACCAGGCGGCGGGGAAGATTCCCAGCCGTCCTCTGGTGGAGGCAGACTTCGTGCGCCGCCGGGCGATGATGCTTCCAGAGGACGCGCGCTATGACGTAATTCTGGAGAAGCGGAAGGATGGCAGCCTGGGCGAAGCTGTCACCGGAGCGATGGAAGCGGTGGAACAGAAATTCCCGCCGCTGGCCGGACAGTTACCCAAGAACTACGAAAGCCTGGACGATGCGCTGCTTGAAAACATGATGCGGCGCTTCGATACGGAGGCGCTGCGGCATGCGGGCGGCGATGTCTTCGGGCGCATCTATGAATACTTCCTCGGCGAGTTCTCCAAGCAGGGCGCGCATGACAACGGCGAGTTCTTCACGCCGCCTTCCATTGTGCAGACTATCGTTAACGTCATCGAGCCGGACCACGGCATCATTCTCGACCCCGCCTGTGGTTCGGGCGGAATGTTTGTGCAGTCCAGCCACTTTATTGAGGATGCCGGACAGGAGACGATGAAGCGCGTCACCTTTTACGGCCATGAGAAGAACGAGACCACGGCCAAGCTGGCGCAGATCAATCTTGCCGTTCACGGGCTGCAAGGCTCCATCCGGGCCGGGAATGAAGCCATCACCTATTACAAGGACCCGCACGAACTCGCCGGCAAGTGCGACTTTGTGATGGCCAATCCGCCGTTCAACGTGGATGAGGTGGATGCGGAGAAGATCAGCGGCGACAAGCGGCTGCCCTTTGGCCTGCCAGGCGTCAACAAACAGAAAAAGGTCTCAAACGCCAATTATCTCTGGCTCCAGTACTTCTACAGCTATCTGAATGAGAACGGGCGCGCCGGGGTGGTGATGTCCTCGCAGGCGTCGAGCGCCGGGCGTGACGAGGCCAAGGTTCGCGAGAGGCTCATCCAAACCGGCGCTGTGGATGTGATGATCGATATTCGCGGCAACTTCTTCTACACCCGCACTGTGCCGTGCCAGCTCTGGTTCTATGACCGCGCGAAAGAGCGCGACCCGGAGCGCGCCGACCATGTGCTGATGCTCGATGCGCGCAACATCTTCCGCAAGGTGTCGCGGTCGCTGTGCGACTTCAGCCCGGAGCAGCAGAAGAACATTGCTGCCATTATTTGGCTCTATCGCGGGCAGACCGAGCGCTTTCTGCGGCTGGTGGAGTCGTACCTGGCAGAGGCCGTGCGGCTGGGCAAGGCGGCGGAGATGCCGTTGACCGGCTTTGTGGATGCGCAGGAGAAGCTCATCGGGCTCCTCACTCCGTTTGCCCATGAGAGGCGCGACGCTGACCCGCTGGCGGAGGCATGGAAGGAGCTGACCACCGCGCGGCAGCAGGCGATGGCAGACTGCGCGGCGTTTGTGAAAGATGCGGAGAAGCAGGGGAAGGCATGGGCGAAGGGGAAAGACCGCGATAACGCCGCATTGCACGCCAGCCGCGAGGCGCTGCATCCGCTGGCGGAGCGGTGCCGCGACCTGACCAAGCAGATTGACCTCGCGGTGAAGCTAGCCGGGCGCGTGATTGATACGGCGGTGAAGGAGTGCGCGGCGAAGGACTCCGAGCTATGGGCGAATGGCGACGTGAATAAGGCGCGCAAGGCACTGGATGCGGCGCGGGCTGAGGCCGTGGAGGCGCTGCGGCAGACGCGGTACTTCATCCGGCAGGCGGACTGGCTGCAGGATCGTTTTCCGGAGGCGAAGCTGCAGGATGTGCCGGGGCTGGTGAAGCGGGTGAGCCGCGCGGAGATGGAAGCGCACGACTGGAGCCTTACGCCGGGCCGGTATGTGGGCGTGGCTCCGGAGGAGGTGGATGAGGACTTCGACTTTGAGGAGGCGCTGCGGTCGATCCACATTGACCTGAAGGGGCTGAATGAGGAGGCTGTGCAGCTGGCGGCGCGGATCGCGAAGAACTTTGAGGAGTTGGGCGCGTGAGTTGGACGGCAACGACTATTGGCTCCCTTGGACGGGTTGTGACTGGAAAGACGCCGTCCAGGTCTCGTCCGGATTATTTCGGCGATGAGCATCCATTTGTGACACCCTCTGATATCGGATTCATGCATTACTACTGTACGAATGCTGGAGAGGGCGTATCTGAGTTGGGGTTCGAAAAGCATGCCAGTCTGGCAATCCCCAGAGACGCGGTAATGTGTGTCTGCATAGGCAATACGATCGGAAAATGTGCAATTGCATCAGAACCCAGCATCACCAATCAGCAGATCAATACCGTCATTGCCAACGAACATAACGACGCGAAGTTTATCTACTACCTTCTCTGCATTATCCGAGAGCAAATTCGTGCGGTTGGATTGGGCGGCGGAGCGG
>JAJZKY010000204.1 GCA_021803885.1 Planctomycetota bacterium | reverse complement strand
CGCCGCGTAAGTAAACCTCTGCTGGCTTGACGGATGGTCACCGCGCATAAATCACTCTCGCTTCAAAAAGGGTACTTTGAACCACACCGTTCGCCCGCGGTTTCCTCCCCGCAAAGCTGGGCGGCATTGAATCATGCATCCGGGCCGTTGTACGCGCGGCAGACGCAAAAATGGCGAACCGCCCAATCGGGGGCCTTGGTCGTACCGTTGATTATAGCATCCGGTCGAAATCAGGACAATCTAAAATCCTCGGAAAATCAGGCGTTGTGCCCATAAGAATGCCGGTCTCCTGTGCCAGAGCGCTATTGCGAAAGCCGATAAATCCGGGTGGCCGCAGTTTGGTTTAAAGGTTACCCGAACCGCCCGTGTGATCTCTCTTGCACGCAGGTTCGATCGGGTAATAAGCGATGGCTGATTCCCATATGGCGTATTGACGTCTACCAATCTTCGATTGAAGTTGAGCGAGCAAGGTTGATCAGTTTATGCGTCTTGCTTGATTGAAGCATTCCCTGAACGACAGACATTGGCGCACGGGAACTTCATGCCATCGATGACCATCATGCAACATTCACCGTGGCTGCACGATATCTGGCACTTCAGGCAGAGGGATATTATGATTGATCGCCAGAGAAGTAAATTTGCGGTCGGCAACCGCCCGTCAGATGATTATTTTGCTCTGCGAGGATCACGAGTTATGAAACTAAAGTATTGTATAGCATCGACTCTGCTGCTGACTCTCTCGGCCTGTACCACGAGACAATCAACCACAGCAACGGCAGCCGTTGTATCGGCACCGACGCATCTGCAGATTCAACTGAGGCATGATCCGGTTGCCGTGAACTCACACCATCTCCGTTTCGGCTGGCAGCTCCCGTGGACGGGCTACGGAGCGCGGCAGACGGGATATCAGATCATCGTGGCATCGAGCCGGGCACTGCTGGCGAAAAATGACGGCGATCTGTGGAATTCGGGGCGGGTAACGTCAGACAAGTCGATTAATATCCGATATGCAGGAAGTCCTCTCGTCGCAAGGGAGCGGTGCTTTTGGAAGGTTCGAGTGTGGAATCAGACGGCGCAGCCGAGTGCATGGAGTCAAGTCGGACATTGGCAGGAAGCGCTGTGGGTTCCGGCCCAATGGCAGCATGCTCAATGGATCGGGTGGAAACCCCGTTGGAAGAAGGGGATTCGCCATCCTCTGCCTGCGATTTATCTGCGGGATCAATTTAATGTGGCGCACCGCGTCAAACGGGCGGTCGCCTATTTCTGTGGAATCGGTCTGGGGAGGATGTACATCAACGGGAAGCGGACCAGTGACGCGCAACTCTCACCGCCGCTGAGCTGGTATCCGAAACGTTGCTACTATGTTGCAAGAAATGTCACGCCGCTTCTGCACAAAGGGGAGAATGCCATCGGCGTGATTCTGGGGAACGGTCGGGCATACGGTCTTGGAGGACCGGCTGCTTATACCATCCACATCCCGCCCCGCATGATTCTGATGATTCATATCAGCTACGCCGACGGCACGTCCAGCGTGGTGACCAGTGGTCCTCAATGGAAGATGACGGACCGCGGACCGATTCGCATGGACAGCGAGTACAACGGTGAAACCTACAACACGGCGATGCAGATGCCGGGTTGGAACAAAGTCGGCTATCACGCAGCGGGCTGGAAGTCAGCCGAGCTTGTCCATTCGCCCGGCGGAAAACTGCTGGCGATGATGCAGTTTCCGATCAAGATCACTCAGATTCTCCATCCCATCAAGGTGGCAGAGGTTGCACCGGGTAAATGGATGTTCGATATGGGGCAGAATATGGTCGGATGGTGCCGAATCCATATTCCTAACGCCCCGGCAGGAACAAAGATCGTTCTCCGTCACGGCGAAAGTCTGGTGCGTAACGGCAAATTGACCGTCAATCTCAATCCATCTGCCGGTCATGGGCAACTTCATCTCTACGTAGCCAATCTGCGCAGTGCCAAACAGACCGACACCGTGATCATGGATGGTAAGGGGGGCATCACCTGGCATCCCATATTTACCTATCACGGATTCCGATTTGTAGAACTTCTGGGGTATCCCGGCAAGCCGACCCTGTCAACCCTTGAGGGGCAAGAGGTGCATGACGCCCTGCCGCGGACGGGCTCTTTTGCCTGCTCGGATAAACTGGTTGACCAGCTATTCCACAACTGCCGATGGGGTATTCAGAATAATTACCGCTCCATTCCCACCGACTGCCCGCAGCGGGATGAACGCCAGGGATGGATGGGTGATCGGGGTATGGAAACCAGAAGTGAATCGTTCGTGTTCAACACGGAGCTGTTCCATGACAAGTGGCTCTGGGATATGCAGTCCGCCCAGCGTCCCAGTGGTGATATTTCGGATGTCAATCCACCCTACTGGGCCTTTTACACACACGATGTGACCTGGCCGAGCACTTTCATCTATCTGCCGGGAACACTGTATCTGCAATATGGCCAGATATCGCCCGTCCGAGATCATTACGCCGCCATGGCAAAATGGATTAATTTTCAACTGCGTATGGTGCACCATGGCATCACGCGGGCAGATTCCTACGGCGACTGGTGTTCGCCAGCGCGGTCACCCCTGAAGATCCATTCGAATGATCCGAACCGTGCCACGCCCAAGGTGGTACTTGCCACCGCGACTCTGTATAAAGACCTGACACTGATGGCGTGGTACGCCGGGATACTCCATCATCCCTCACAGCGTCAGCACTGGCTGGCAGAGGCGCACCGCCTGAAAGTCGGTTTTAATAAATACGCATGGAATGCCAAAGGGCATTATTACGGAAACGGCTCGGATACGGCGTGTATTCTCGCACTGGCTTCAGGCATTACACCGAAGAATCGTCAGGCCGATGTCATCCGGCGCTTCCTGTGGCGGATGAACAAACGGCAGGACGATCATGTGGGGGTCGGTGTGATCGGCATGCAGTGGATATTCAATGAAATGTCGCGCATGGGGCAATCGCAACTCGCCTGGAAAATGCTCAATAAGACCACCTATCCCGGCTGGGGATTCATGATTAAACATGGAGCTACCACCGTCTGGGAACTGTGGAACGGCAATACCGCCAATCCGGCCATGAATTCGGAAGATCACGTGATGTTCATCGGCGACATGCTCACCTGGCTGTTCCAGTATGTAGGAGGTATTCAAAGCAGCATGATCCATGTCGGATTCAAACATGTCATCATGGATCCCCATATTCTCGGCAAACTTACCTGGGTGCGCTGCTATCACCGCTCCCCGTACGGTAAAATTGTCAGCAACTGGAAGATCAGCGATGGCGAATTCATCTGGCATGTCCGCGTGCCGCCCAACAGCACCGCCACGGTTGAAATCCCGGCCAAAGATGCCGCTGATGTGCAACTCAACGGCGCTGCAATCAAGCCGCACGCCTGGATTAAATTTATCAAGTTCTCACACGGACGGGCGATCTATCGGGTGGAGGCCGGTCATTATCGGTTTACCTCCCATCTGCCGGGAAATTAACCGCTTCGGCGGCCCTTGCGCTTTGCCCGGGTAACGGCTCGGAGTGCGGATGGTTTGGGGTTGTGCGCCTGTTTCCTCGAAGCGGCCCGGCTTTACCAGTCCGCATCGCCGCTGCGGCGTTTCTTCTGCCATGCCCGGATTTTTTCCAGCGGCCAGGTGTTGAGTATATTTTCCGGCCGTGCCCAGGCCCGCCGTGCTGTCGCAATGCCGAACGGGAGTTTGTCGAAATCGCTGATCTGATGGGCATCGGTGTTGATGCACAGGGGAACACCCGCCTCAACCGCAAGCCGGGCGTGAACATCTCGAAGGTCTAATCGCATGTCGTGCGAATTAATCTCCAGCGCGCCGCCGCTGCGGACTGCCGCCATTACCACCCGCTGCATGTCCGGTTCCATGCCGCGCCGGCCGCCGATGAGGCGCCCCGTCGGATGACCAATGACGTCAACCAGGGGATGGGAGACGGCGCGGATCAGACGGGCGGTGGCGGCTTCCCCCTCCTGCGTCAGCGCCGAATGCGGCGAGGCGACGACCCAATCCAGTTTGGCGAGCACCTCATCGGGATAATCCAGTGATCCGTCGGCCAGAATGTCCACCTCGCTGCCGGCAAGAACTTCAATACCGCCGATCTTCGCGGCTGCGGCACGGATGGCTTCAATATGCTTCAAAAGTCGGTCCACGGACAGACCACCCGCCTGCACCTGACTTTTGCTGTGATCGGTAATGGCCATATATTGATAGCCGCGTTTTTTAGCGGCGGTAATCATCGCTTCAATCGACTCGTGTCCGTCGCTGGCGGTGGTGTGCATGTGCATGTCGCCGCGGATATCGGCCCGCTCAACACTGGTCCAGGTGCCGGGAATGGTCTTACCGATAAATTCCAGACGCGGGTCGGTGGGGTGGACGAGCTTCCCGGTTGTGGCCTGAAACAGGGCCTCCGCCAGTTCTATTTCACCGCGATCTTCACGCATTTCCGGGCAGAGACATGCAAGCTCAAGGGCGTGGTAAATATCTTCTTCCTTTTCGCCGGCAACGCAGGATTCGCCGCGGAACAGGCCCCATTCGTTGAGTTTCATGCCGCGCTCCGATGCCCGCTGTCGCAATCGCACGTTGTGTTCCTTGCTGCCGGTGAAGTATTGCAGCGCCGCACCCCAGCTTGTCGGCGGAACGATTCGGAAGTCCACCTGCAGCCCGAGTCGAGTGCGCAGCGACACTTTCGTCTCCCCCTCGGCGGTGAGATTTTCAACTTCGGGGTGCTTTTTAACCGCCTCGGCAAGCTGCCGGGCAACCGCTTCGGGGGCGGCATCGCGAGCGCAGGAGATGAGAATATCCAGATCACCCACGGTTTCCTTCCCGCGCCGCAGGCTGCCGCAATAAGTTGCCTGCGCGACTCCCGGCAGTGCCTGCACCAGATGGAGCAATTCATGGGCGAGCGGTGCCGCGTAACCGAGGCCGATGCGGGCCCCGGCGGTTTCCATGAAGGCGAGATTCTGCTTGATGTTGGCCTGTTTTTTTTCGCCGAACCCTTTAATGCCGGTAATGGTGCCCGCCTCAAGTGCCTTTTTCAGGCTTGGGATATCGTTGATTCCCGCTTCCTTCCAGAGCAGATAGGCGGTTTTGACGCCTACTGATGAAATATTAAGCATATCGAGCACACCGGAGGGGACCTGCGCGGCGAGCTGTTCAAATTCCGCGATGTGGCCGGTGCGGAGATACTCCTGAATTTTCTCAGCCGAACTTTTGCCAATGCCGGGGACGGATTCCAATCGATTTTCAGCGGCAACCTTTTCAATCGGTTCGGCCATATCTTCGACCGCCCGCGCGGCTTTCCGCAGGGCCAGAACGCGGAATTGATTTTCATCCAGCAGGGCCAGCACATCGGCGGCGCGGTTGAAGAGCCGGGCCAGATCATTATTTTTGCTCATGAAGTTGGTCCTCCATGGCTGGCGCATCGGCATGCTGCATGTTATAAATCGCCCGGGCCAGCAGCATGTCCTCCGAATGGGTGATTTTGACATTCAGATTCGATCCGGCCGTTACCACCACGGAGATACCGGCAAGCTCGGCAACCTGGGCATCATCGGTGATTTCTGCCGTCTGCCCGCGGGCGATCAGCATGGCAAACGCGTCCCGCAGAAGTTGGGTGCGGAAGCATTGCGGCGTCTGGGCCTGATAAAGGCGCCTGCGATCGACGGTGCGGAGAACACGTTTTTCCACGCCGTCAGTATCTACGGCCTTGAGCGTGGCGGGTTCCGGCACGGCGGGGAGAGCGGTACCGTGCGTGAGTGCCGCGCTGAAGGCCGCGTCGATCACGGCATGAGGTGTCAGCGGCCGGGCGGCATCGTGGATGGCAACAAAATCCGTTGAAACTATCGGCGAAGAAAGGGCGTTATAGACGGTATCCCAGCGCTCAACACCGCCGGGGGTGAAGTGAATCGGCACGCCAAAGCGGTCCGGGCTGACGGTTGCGCGGTAGGCCGCAAATCGGTCCGGGTTGGTCGCGATCACCAGCGCCGCGACATCCGACCGGGACGCGAAGAGTTCGACGGTTCGCGCCAGAACGGTTCTGCCGCAGAGATCCGCCAGCAATTTATCGCCGCCGAAACGATTACCGCTTCCGGCTGCGGGCAAAACAACGGTGAACGGGGATTTTTTCATCGCCATGCAGTATCACCGCACGGGGCGTTCTGCTCAACCCGGGAGGCAGTCGGCTGCGTCCATTGAGAATGAAAGCGTGAAAGTTGAAGGTCAAGTAGGTTCGTAACCATGTGACACGGGATGGAATTCGCCGACTTATTCTAGCGAAAATAAAAAACCGCGAGGATGGCGCCACAGCCATTTTGCTCTTCATCCGACGGTGCTCGAATTCCCGGTGCCCCCGTGTGGGATATTGCCTGGCCGGCAGGATTCCGCAGGGACCGATTGTGAAGATCATTCGCGGATACGGTACAATCCTGCAGCAATAGCCGGATGCTGTTTTGATCCGGCGCGAAATGGATCGACGAATGATGGCGGAAAACGATTCCAAGGCGGTGCCGCTGCCACAGGTCGGCATGTTGCAGCGGGCGGTGAATATCTTTCTGGAAGTGGCATACGAGGGGGCGCCGATCCCTTCGGAGGTGCTCAAGCGGATTGCGACGATCAACGGGGCTCCGCTGGAGGCGCCAGCGCAGCGCGATTGGTTTGAATATTCCAAAACCGATGGACTGAATCCATCCTTGAAACTCCGCCTCGGCCAGCGTCATTATCCCCACATGAAAATACTGCTGCAACCCTCGCCGGAGCTGGATGAATATCTCTTTTTTGCCGACAGCCACGATCGCCATCTCTTTACGGCCGTGCAATCGGAGGCTGCGGCGCTGGCGGCCGTGCGGGAGTCAAATGCTCAGATCAGCCGGGAGATTGAAAAACGTTGGGAAGTGGCGGGGATACCGACGTTTCAAAGCTATCTTCGCCGGTCGATGGGTGAATCCAAATAATGGCGACACCTTCCCGTGCCACCATGAAGCGTAATCATCGGAGCGAGCGGAGCGTTTCGGCGGCGAGCTGAGAGCTGCGGATTACGCGATCCGGTGCGTTTCGATCCCGAGCAATTGACCGAATTTTTCAATTTTATCGCCGATGTGTCCGACTCCGGTGGCGCAGTGATGAGCCGGACCGTGACGGTTCCACGCCTCCATGAATTCCCTTACACCTGTGGCAAAGCGATAGCGGCTGTTGGTGTTGCCGATTTCGAGAATGGGACCGGGGACCGATTCTCCGTGGGCGTAGATCAACTTGATTCGGCCGCCGACCCCCTGCACCACCGAGAGAAGGGTGACCGGGCCGTGCCGAACGGACATTTCCACCGAAAGCCCGCGCCCCACCTTGCCGTGATAAACGCGAAGCGGGCGAACCTTGGTCTTACCTTCTGCGATGGCGATATGTCCGGGGCCGTCGTGGCCCATGAGAAGTATATTATCATTAAAATCAACGCCGTAGTATTCGGTAAATGATCCTCCCGCACCCAGAGCATCCATGATTTTCATCGCCTGCACGTTGGCCACTTCCATCTCACCGGCCACCGGGATACCG
>JAJZKY010000203.1 GCA_021803885.1 Planctomycetota bacterium | reverse complement strand
AATCATCACTAACTTAGTAAGTTGCCCCTGAAAAGTTTTGTGAAAAATGCCGTCATGGCGTCACTTTCATGATAAACGCTTTAAAATCAAAATTTTAAGGGTGACGGCATTTTAATTATGCCGTCACCGATGCCGTCATGCCGTCACTTGACGCGTAGTGTGTGACTCGGCCATGGACGCTACCGGTCAAGCAAAAAGCGACTGCAGGACCGGATGGAGGCGGTCCCAATGAGCCTGCATCGTGAAACCGCGAGCTTGTTCCCTAGCGCCCTGGCAGAGAGCGGCATAGTGGCGATCCAATGCGAGCGCCCGCGCTATGGCTTGCGCCAGCCCTGGCCAATAGGGAGATAACAGGGGCGCAAGTTCGCCGGAAACCCCGGGGACCAGCCATTCGGGAATGCCGCCGGAAGCCATAGCCACGCTGGGAATGCCGATGGCGCCGGCCTCCAGACCAACCATACCGAATGGCTCGGGCCAAATGCTGGGTACGACCAGCAGATGCGCGCCAGCCAACAATTCCCGACGTGATTGCGGCCCGACCCAGCCGGGGAAGTGAACGTTTAAACGGCATTGAGCGGCAAGGCGGCGCAAACGCGGCAGTTCCGGACCATCGCCGGCAATCGTCAACTCCAGAGGGCGCTGCAAAAGCTGACTGGCCTCGCGCAAGGCAAGAATCAACTCGGCGCCGCCTTTGCCCGGAGTCAGCCGCGCCAGCATGAGCAACCGGAAAGGAGCGGAAACAGGATTGCCCGGGCGCGAGGATTGAGGCCGCAGCTCCTCCGGCACAGGATATGGCGCCACATGGATGCGCTCAGGCGCCAGACCCTGGCGAACGAGTTCGTTTTTCATGTAATCGCTGGCAACAACGAAACCGGCATAAGCGTTGATCTGCGAGCGTAAAGCCCGCTGCCGCCGGTAATCCCGGCCCATGGTGATGGGGTTCAACCCGCCGCAACGGCGCGGGTAATGCCGCAGCAGACAGCCGGCATTTAAATTGCGCGAACAGACCGCGGGCGCCGGCGCGGCGAACATTTTGGTTCCGGTGGCGCAAAAGCCGGAGTAGTCGTGGGCAAAAAACAGAGCCGGCAACGGAGG
Organism: Planctomycetota bacterium; assembly: GCA_021803885.1. Next base: position 6,537 of record JAJZKY010000203.1, on the reverse strand, counting down.
CGAGCCTGTATGGCCGGAAAGCGAAGGCAACCGCGTCAGTATCTGCCGCTGCAATGCGGGATCATTCCCATGATTAAAGACAGCCTGCGGCCGCCATGCCGCCACATTTTCCGCGGTCCGCGCATCGTGCGCATACCAGAGCGGGCGAAGGGAGGTAAACGTTTCCGCTTCAGGAACGGCCGCGCCCGAAGCCAGCACTGCGATTTTATAGTCCTGGGCGAGACGCGGAAGCAAGGTGGATAAATAGGTTTCCACTCCGCCCAAGCGGCGACTATCCCGGACAATGATCAGCAGTTTTTTCGGCATACAGCGCGAGCCGCGGCTAAATATCCAAGGCCGGTGAATCGCCATAGTGCGATTTCTGCCAGACCAGCGCGCCAATATAGAACTCGATCAGGGAATAGGTAACAGCCCATACCAGGCCGCGAACGCCATCACGATAGCCGCGCAGATTCCAATAAAAGATTTTGAAGTTGATCACGGCCGGGCGCAACATATAACGCCAGACCATGCGGGTGCCCCAGGGCTGGGCCGGCGGAAGCGGGCGATAGGCAGCCTGGATTTTGGCATCGGCGACGAAACGTTCGAGGCGGTTCTGAATACTGGGGGTGGAATAATGAGCCATAGGCGTCGGCAGTTCGGGCGCCGGGCCGGGAACTTCATAGACTTCGTGAACCTCACTGGGAGTAAAGCCGCCCACGCCCCGCCGCCATAGCCGCAAAGGAGCATCCAGACCGCAATGCAGCAGCGGTTTGCCGACAAAATAATGGACCCGGCGCAGCCGATACCCCGCCGCAGCATCGGGCGACGCAATAGCGGCCTGAATTTCGCCGGCCAGCGCGAGAGGCATGAGCTCATCGGCATCGAGCCACAAGACCCAATCGCCGGTCACGTGCCGCAGCGCAACTTCTTTCTGCCGGCGGAAGCCGCCCAGCCAAGGCTGGGTGATGACGTGAGGCGTAAAACGGCGGGCGATTTCGGTGGTGCCGTCTGTGCTTTCGGCATCCACGATGATCATTTCATGGACCCAGGCAGCGGCTTGTAAAACACGCGTCAATAAGCCCGGAGCTTTGGATTCGGCATTCAGCGTGATCATGATCAGGCTGACGCGAGGTCCGGGGGCGGAGGGATGAAGAGTGGATTCCGGCATCGGATTTACCCCTTTCCTGGTTACAGGCTGCGCTGGCGCCATGCGCTCCAGCGCTCGCGCCAGAGGGCACGGTCGCGGCGGCTGAGAATCAATGTCCATGCATAGATGGCACCGCAGGCCAGCACCCAGGACAGATTCAAGGCCAACTGCAGCCAATGGCGCGATGGCGGGAGGCGGGAGACCAGCCAAGCCACCCCACCGCCCCAGAGCAAGCCCCAAAATGTGGCCCGTAATGCCGCGCGGATGAGAGAGACGCCCGAGACTCCATAGAGCCGACTGACTAAACGCGGTGTATTCCACACATCGCTGGCGAGATAGGCAATGAGAGTCCCCAGAGCCACGCCGACCAAGCCGAACTTCCAGGCCAGAGCCAGACTCAATAGCAGATTAAGAGCGGATCCCATCGAACTGACCGGCAAACGCCGGCGGGCATCGCCCTGAGTATCGAGCAATGAGGCAAAAAAACATAAGTAAGCGAAGACGATGGCGCCCGCCGCGGTGACCCAGGTCAAGGCATCGCCGCCATAATTGGATGAGCCTACCCAAAGGCTTACAAAATCGCGATTGAAGGCGGCAATTGAGCCCAGTAATACAAAGCCCAACCCCAACACGGTGGCGCTCAATTCGACCACACGATCACTGAACGCATGCGGAGCGCCGCCGGCGCGCATTTCGCTCAAACCCGCCCAGCTGATATTCGAAAGATCGTTCACCATCCGCCCCAAAAACAACATGAGGCGCTGGGTGACATAAAAAACGGCAACCGCGGCCGGGCCCAATAGAGCCGCAACCACAATATTGTCGGTCATCAAATTCAAGCGATTGCCGAGGCCAGCCAAGGTGACGGGCCAGCCCAATCGCCAAAATTCACGGCGTGAAAGCGTTGCCGGCTTGGAAGCAGAACGCGGCGGCAAACTCGCGCGCCCCCAATAAGCGGTGAGCACATGGCCCAAGGTCAGACCAATGGCCGAAGCTACGGCCAGACCCAGCAGGCCCCAGCCATTCCAGACCAGCCAAAGAGACAGACCGGTGACGACTAAGGACTGGAGAAAAAGCGAGAAGCGATTCCAATAGGAGCGTTGCTCCACTTCCAGCACGCAGCGGTAGATTTGCAGAGGCACTGTCAGCCAGGGGACCAGGCTGATGGCGGCCGCCCAGCGTAATTGGCTGGCATAACGGGCGGCAATAGGAATCACCGCGGGCACACGCCAGACCAACCAGAAACCGGCCGGCAGGGTTACCAGGACGACGGCCACATAAAGCCACAAACCCTTGTGGACCAACCCGGATAAAGCCGAACGGTCGCCAGCGCCGCGGGCGCGCAGGAGCAACACCAGAATTGGACCGCTCACCGCCAGTTGAAACAGGGCCAGATATCCCATCCATTCGCTGAGCGCCATCCAGGAGCCGAAGCGCTGCGAACCCAGCCAGCGCAGCAGCAGCGGTGTGGCAAAAAAACCGATGCCGGCGATGATCACTTGCGCCGCCATACCCACGCCCCAACTCAAAACCGCGCGCTGTACGCGGCCGGAAGCAGCCGGCGCGGTTGCCGGGGTGGGAAGGGTGGTCATCAGGAGGCTTTCAATGCCGATAACTGAACGATTTCGGCGGCCATATCATCCCAGGTGCGCCGGCGCAGGCGTTCAGAAAGTGCCAGGGCATGTGATCGCCAGGGACGTGGATCGCGTAACCAGAGCCGCAGGCGAGCCGCAAGCAGGGCGGAATCATCGGGATTGGCGAGCAAAAGCGGCCGCAGTTCATCCGAAAAGACTTCGGCGACACCGGCCGTGGCGGTGACGATAGCGGGCAAACCGCAACAGAGGGCTTCATGCACCCCCAAACCGTAGGCTTCGTAGCGAGTGGGACTGAGCAGCAAGTCGGCGGCGCGCAGCAGTCTGGGAACATCTTCACGGAAGCCCAGAAGATGAACCTCTGTTTCGAGGCCCAGCGAGCGCAGGCGCTGCCGCCATAATTGCCGTTCGCGGCCCTCACCAACGACCATCAATTGCAGGTTGGAGCCGGCATCGCGCGGCAACTGGCGCCAGGCGTTGAATAAAGTATCAAAGCCTTTGCGCCGGTCGCCCAATGCACCGATGAAGATGGCCACGCGCGCGGCGAGGGGCCAACCCAATTCCCGGCGCAGCGCCACGCGTTCGGCTTCCCCGGCGGGAAAAAATCGCGCCGGATCAATGCCGTAATAGACTACGCGGATGCGTTCGCTAGACACGCCCGCATGCGCGATCAGATCTGTGCGAGTGCGCTCGGAATTGGCGATCACAAGCCGGGCCTGGCGCATTGCCCTGGCTTCCATACGCAAGGCACGCCAGCGATCGTATGCATATTGGGCCCGCACGGCCCAGCCCGCGCGAGCGGGCTGGCGATGATACGCGGCATGCACGTAGTGAACCCAATTCAGACCGGGCCAGGGGCAATTGCCGCCATTGACCAGAATGTTCGCATCGCGCGGAACCAAACGCCGAGCCAGCGTCCGGCCCTGGCGAGCCAATAAGGGCTCACCCAGAAGATAGGAATTGAGCGGCTTGGGGACGCAATACCCATGCATACCCACGCGAGAAACCAATTCGGGAGCGATGCGATGAGCCACCAGATGTGTTTCGAAATTCTGCCGCGATAAATAGTCAGCCAGAGCGTAGTTGGCGCGATCCATGCCTCCGGTTAAGACGAAATCGGCGCTGACCAGAACCCAGGGCGGCGGGGTGAGCGGTGACGGGGGCATATTCGGCGGGCTAGCGGGATGTCCGGGCCCGGGCCCAGAGCCAGGTTTGATCAGGCTGGCGAATTTCCCGCCGGAAGCGCTGGGCATCGGGACCGATCAGATCCAGTTCCGGCGCGGCGGGAGCGGCGCCGGTAAAGGGGATGATGGTGACCTGATGGCCGGCTTCGAGGCGAGGCGGAAGCAGGCGTTGAGCCTCGCCATGAAGCTCAATACAGAGATCAGATTGCGCCGCCGCTGTGATCTGGCCGTGGCCAATTCCGCCAGTGTCAGCCAGGATTTGCGGGCCATTTTTTCATCGCGGCCTCCGGTCCAGGTCATCCATAACGGCCTCGATATCGCGCGCTTTCAGCCCCAGGGTCCAACCGCCGGCCTGGATGCCGCCGCCGGATTGCCTCCGCTCGCGCCGGCTGTTCCGCGCCTGGGTCTGGTAGCCACCTTTGCCCGTTGGAAAGGGCATGCGGTCTTCATGCAAGCCCTGGCGCAAATCCAGGATTTGCCCTGGCGAGCCTATATCATTGGCGCTCCGGTGTATCAAACCCTGGGCAGCCAATATTCCATTGCCGAACTGCGCCAGCGGGCGGAAGCCCTGAAGCTGACGGATCGGATCGGTTTTACCGGCGCCTGCGCCGATATGCCCGCCGTCTATCGCGCCCTGGATATTGTCATCCACGCCAGCACCCAGCCGGAGCCGTTTGGCATGACCATCCTGGAGGCCATGGCTTGTGCCCGTCCCGTAATAGTCAGTTATGCCGGCGGCGCGGCTGAGTTGATTCAGCCTGGTGTGGATGCGCTGGCCTTTCCGCCCGGTCAAAGCCAGGCGCTGGCGGAGCGTTTACGCTGCTTGTTGGGCGATTCGGAATTACGCCGGCGCTTGGGCCGCGAAGCCCGGAACTCCGGGGAGCGGCGCTTTGCGTTGGATCGCATGACGGAACATTTCATTCAGGCCTATGCGCAACTCGCGCCTCCACGGGCACGGGCGGCCGGCGCTTAAAAAGATTGTCTTCCACAATTCGTTGTATGCGTGTTCTCCACATTTACGGCGGTTTCCTCTTCGGCGGCATCGAGAACATGCTGGTGACGATGGCGCGGTCGGAGCACTCGGCCCCCGGGCTGCGTCAGGAATTTGCGCTCTGCCATCGCGACCGCCTCTGGCGCGAACTGTCGGCTGCCGGCGTTCCGCTGCATGACCTGGGGAAAGTTCGCGTCAGTCGCCCCTGGACCATGCTGCGCGCCGGCTGGCGGCTCGGGCGCTTGCTGCGCCGCCATCGTTTCGATTGTGTGGTGATTCACTCCGCTTGGTCACATGCGATATTCTCCCCGCGAGTCCGCCAGGCGCATCTGCCGCTGGTCTTCTGGCTGCACGATCGCGCCTCGGGGCGCCATTGGACCGAGCGCTGGGCTGCGCGCACTCCGCCCGATCTGGCGATTTGTAACAGCCGCTTTACGCTAACCACCTTACCCACCATCTTCCCGCACACGCCCGCCGAAGTGCTTTACTGCCCGGTGGCCGACACCATTCCTCATCTGGACCCGCGCGAACGCGCCGCCATACGCGCCCAGTTTCAGGTTCAGCCCGATGAACTGGTCATCGTCATCGCCTGCCGCCTGGAGGCATGGAAAGGCCATCGGCTTCTCCTGGCAGCCCTGCACAATCTGCCGGCGGAAGCACAGGCCGCGCCATGGAAGCTCTGGATCATCGGCGGTGTGCAGCGGCCCAGCGAACAATCCTATGCCGATGAACTGCGCCGGCAGGCGGAATCGCATCTGCCCAGCCGCGTGCAATTTCTCGGCCAGCGCGACGACGTGCCTCGTCTTTATGCCGCCGCCGACTTGCACTGCCAGCCCAATCTCCAGCCCGAACCCTTCGGCATCGCCTGGGTCGAGGCGCTCTATGCCGGCCTGCCGGTCATCACCACCGCTCTCGGCGGCGCGCTGGAAATCATTACCGCCGATTGTGGCGTACTGGTGCCGGCGGGCGATGTCGGGGCGTTAAGCGCGGCTCTGGCTCGCCTGATGCGAGACCCCGTCCAGCGGCGGAATTTCTCGGTGCATGGCCCCGTCCGCGCGGCCGAGATCTCCAGTCCCGCTCTTTTGATGCCGCGCTTTTTGCAAATTCTTGAGACCATGCTGCGGCGGCCATCCGCGGCCGAACTCTCATCTCCGGTTCCGCAATGAGCTTAACGTTCCGTCAGCGATTAGGCCGCGGCTTGCAGATTGGCCTGCCCGCGCGTGTTTTTACCGTATTGCAATCGCTTCGCAGCCGCAATTATCAGCGGCGCTGGTTCCAGCAGACCGGCCTCGCCGCGGCGGCCCGGAACTGGGTTGGCCGCTATGGATGCGCGGTCAGCTCCGGTCCGTTTCAGGGTCTGCTCTATCCGCCGGACTCGATCCTTTCACGGCAGGCGATCCCGATATTGCTGGGAAATTATGAACTGGAATTGCATCCTGTTATTTCGGCCTTCAGCCAGGCGAATTATGAATGTGTGATTGACATCGGTTGCGCCGAAGGTTATTACTGCGTCGGGCTGGCGCGCCTGCTGCGGATTCCGGTCTTTGCCTTCGATACCGACTTCAGGGAGCGCCGCTATTGCCGCCAGATGGCTGAATTGAATCAAGTGTCGGAATGGGTTCGCTTGCATGGTTGGTGTTC
>JAJZKY010000202.1 GCA_021803885.1 Planctomycetota bacterium | reverse complement strand
CAAGATCAAGGCCGTCTACTATGGGCACGAGCAGCGCCGCGGTGAGAAATTCGTCGCGGAGATCTTCGGGACTGGGGCGGCTGGCGGCGAAGTCAATCCGCATGGGCGCACCCACAAAGTGCTTGCGGTCGACGGTGTTGAGCAGCTTGACGGCGACGAGGATGCGTTCGCCCGGCTGGGCCTGGTCGAAGAGGACGATGGGAGCAAGATCGTCGCCCATGGCCACGCGGCGGCCGTTGAAGTAGATGATCTGTGGCAGCGGGCCGTTGACCGACGCATTGAACTGAAACCAGATGCGCGTACCCGTGAGGTCGTAGCCCCGGAAGGTCTTTGGGACGGTGATCCACTGGCGAAACCACATCGAGTCAGTCGAGTAATCGGTGTTTGGCACTGCAAGGGGCCAGGAGGAGTCGTCGAGGGCGGGATCTTCGCCGTGGGCGAGTGTGCCGACGTGGTAGCGCCACTGGCCCTCAGGGAGATAACTGAGCGAGCCGAGACGGGTAATGACTTCACACTGCGCCGGGGAAAGATTCTTCTCCGCCTCGGCGACATCCTGCGTGGATTGCGCACGTACGCCGCTCACCAAGACAAGAGCCAGAAGAGAAAATCCGAGAATTTGCCGGAACACCTTTAACTCTCTGTGGATGATTATCCTGGGCCGAGATTTCCATTGTCGTTTCCCGGACACCGCAATTGTACACACCTGCGCTTGCTCATGTAAGCGAGATCTCTGCGGTTTGGTGTCTGATTGGTTCCAGGTGCGGACGGAACTTGAGCACATTCCCGGTCAATCTCCGCACACGTCCCAAGTGCACAGCCAGCCCGAATACCGGTAAGCATGATGAGAGGGTGGCATGTCCGGTATTTTGTGCCACCGAGATTGTTGGTGTAGCGCCATGAATGAGCGTGATCCTTTCTGCAAAAGTCACCTCGCTGAGCGGCTCGTCGACGCGCATGTTGCCGGTCAAAGCAGGCACAGAATGTGATTGTGCCCGTGCAATTTCACATCAAAGAACTTCAACACAGAGAAACAATCCGGTACTTCTCTCCACCTTCGTCGACTCTCCTCGTTTCATGAATCCGTGGGTTTGACCTCATCGGGCACGGGAGTCGAGGATTCCGGCCCAATCACAGCTCGAGAGCTTTCGAGTCACAGGATGCCTCCAACATTTCTGAATTCTCTTGACCAGGTCGAGTTCCTTCTGCCCACGAGCCGGCCTCGCCTGCAGGCCCAAGTGCGGCGAGGCTTATGTGGCCGGCCCGTGCCACTAAGGTTCCCGGCCCTGGCCAAGTTCAGCCGATACCCATTCATCTCGTGAACAATACTCAAAACGGTCTTTCAATATACGCCGCCATTCTTACCCTTCATCAAGACGGCCGCTCTGTCTTCATCCGCCCCACTAAAAGGCGCAGCCGGTGGCAAGGTCAAGTCGTTGCTCTGCCCCCAACTTTGCCACTCCTTGCGGTGAGCAGGAGTCAATGGGAACTGAGAGCTACCGTCGGCCAGATGTCAAAATCAAGCAGACAACGATCAAGCCTCTTAACATCTGCCGGCGCATCGGCAGCGGCGCCGGCAGCATGCCTTTCATCTCTACGTATCCAATATTGCCTCTTGCCACCCTGGCTCCGGCGGCTTTCGGCCGGGAGTATCGGGTGGTGAGTCGCGCGCATCCTTGTCGAACGGCGCGATGCCAGTCGTATTAATGTACCAATGCGTCAGTCGCGTCTGGAGTTCATCCTGGAGCGCTGCCACTCCGGATTCGCCGTAGAGATTGTGTTCCTCGTGCGGATCCGTCTTATAAACGTACAATTCACTCTGTCCTTGTGGCCTCACGATCAGCTTCGCATCTTGCGTTCTCACCATGGCGCAACGGGTAATCGTCTGCGGCTCTTCGTTCTGCAGGCGGACTTTCGGAGCGTAGATCCCTCCGGTTGTCAGAGGTTCGTAACACTGCGGCTCATACACGTTATAGCCGCCTTCGCAGAACGCTGCCCGGTTGGGGTCGCCCGCCTTGCCGGAGACTTGGGGCAGCAGGCTCCTGGAAAAATGTGTATGTTTGGCCTGGATTCCCGCCAAATCCAGGCAAGTCGCCATCATGTCAAAGTTCTCAATCATATCGTGCGATTCGACGCCGGGGACACCACCAGGCACGCGCGCAATCATCGGGACGTGGGTGAGGACATCCTCCAATCCGCTCGGCCATTTTTCCACTAGCCCGTAATCGCCGGTGTAGTCGCCATGATCGGAGAAGCAGATCACGGCCGTATCCTTGTCGTGGTTGGTGCGGTCGAGCGCCTCCAATAATTGCCCCAGCACCCAATCCTGGAAGCTGACCTGCCCATAGTAGACGGCCTTGATCTTGCGAAGCGTCGCTTCCGGCACGTTGGTCAAACCGTAGCGTTCTCGAATTTTCTCGTGAAAACTCGGGCGTCTCGGTAATCCGAATGGAATGGGAGCTGGAACATCGTTGGGAGAATACATGTTGTAGAAGTCCGCCGGGCAGGTGTAAGGAGGATGCGGATTAATGAGGGGAAGAAAAATGCAAAATGGCTTGTCGGTCTCTGTTCGCTCCAGAATGTCGATGGCCGATAGCACTAACCGGTAGTCGTTCTCCTCGCGGCGGTCCCCCATGGGCGGAAACAGGAAATCGTCAGGCATTGGGGTGCCACCTTTCATGATTCCTGGCGCTCCTCGGCCAGCAAAACGAGCTCGACCGCCTTTGCCCACCTCTGACCATTCCGTCACGCTGCCGTAAAAGCTTTCGGCCGCCAGGGCGTCATTCTTTCCGTACCAATAAACGTCATAGCCGCCGTCCTTGAGATACCGGAAGAGATTTGGTTCATAAGGGCGCAAAAAGTAGTAGAGACTTCGGTGTCCGCGAACGCTGGTCGGCCAGCCGGTCAAAAAGCTGCAGCGGGACGCTCCGCACACCGGATATTGCACGTGGCAATTGGTAAACTTTGCGCCTTCCGCCGCCAAACGGTCGAAATTGGGCGTCTTGGTGAGGGGATTGCCGAAACAAGCCAAGCTATCGGCGCGCAATTCGTCGGGCTGAAACAAAATGATGTTGGGGCGCTTCGCCAGACTCGACCGCCGTTCCGCGGCGCCAGTTGAATCGGAGGAGTTCCCTGCCGGGGGCTGCGGAGCCTGCCCGGAGGAGGCTTGACGTGACAATGCCCCCGCCATCATCGCTGCGCCGGATACTTCCAGGAACTTTCGCCTGTTAAATTCAGCAGCCATTGTAATCTCCCTCTATGTCCTCGCTATTCTGACGATTGGAAATCCCGATCGAACCGGAAAATCTGATCGTTTCGTTGCCTCTAGACCTCTAGTCGCCAACTGTGCAACGAACGAAACTTCCGGCCGTGTACCCGAAATGAAAAAACTTGCTCCGGCGGGCTCGTGGAAAAAATAGGCGGTGCGACCAGTGCGAGTCAAGCTTGAAACGGTTGGAAACTCAGACCTCGCCGGATCTTCTTCATAACCCCTGAAAAATGAAGTGCTATCTCGGCGCCAAGGCGGTAAAGCGGCATTGGTTCCAGGGAACGGGTTGTGCATTCGATGTGCACCGCAGCAGCCAGTGTACACGATGTGCACAGGCTGCCCGACCTGTTGCACGGTGACAATGAGTGTGAGGCGTCGCGGGGTATCTGGGACAGACCGAGCCGATTCATCAAGCCACGGCGCAGGACATGACCAGTCGGTAAGTGAAAACCAGGGCCGAGTTCAATCAGGACCAGAAGCGCAAGAACCACACCAAAGCGCGGGTGCGCTCCAAGGTAGAGTGGCCGGTTCGTATCCTCAAACGCGTCATTGGATTTACCAAAATGCGCCATCGCGGGTTGTACAAGAACAGAGAATGGCTATGTACAGCCTTTGCCTTGGTCAACACCTGCCGGCACCGCCGCCAGCGCGCCAAGAGCATTTTCCAGCTGGCCCCGCTTGGGGCGCAGTGTGTCTGCCCGGGCTTGATAGAACCTCCGTCAGGCAAAAGAACATGTTCGATAACCGCAAAATCGACTATCTTTTTTTGAGCGCGTACGGCGGAACAGGGGAATTTTTGCTTCATAACTCGCTGATCTTCAGAAGTGCCCTTAAAGAATCTCTGAACAAGGCAGATCTGCACTCCGAGTTTGCGTAGACCTCTTAACTGGCTCGAGAACAAGGTGCGCTGGATATCATTTGCCGGCCAGCCGAATTTTGAGAAGTATGCGCGCTAGGGGCCACCGTGAAGAGTTTCAAAGCATGATAGAAACCTGCGCAATATTATCTGTTCGATTTACGGCAAGGCTATCGCTGAACACGAAGAGAACAGGTGGCACATACAGAACTGAAGAATTGGGATAAGCGGTTATGCAGGAGGTTACGCGAGCACGTATCGAGCTGAACTTAATCGATCAGGGATACACAGGAGAAAATGCTACCCCGGCTGCCGTATAGCACGGAATTCAACTCGAAGTCGTTAAGCATGCCGAGGGTAGACGCGGCTTTGTCCTGCAGCTGCGCTGCTGGGTGGTCGAATGTGCCGCTTTGCCTGGGCCGCACGCTTCCGCCGCCCCGGAGCATATTGACCGCTTGCGGGAAAAGTTGCTCAAACTCCTCCCTATCACTCTTGAAATTTGTCCTTCAATCCACAAACAACGCCGCAGTTCAGAGCAACTGCATGATTCTCAACCAAGCGGACATTGCTATTGTGGTATGACAAAATGCACAGGGCAAGAGTAGTAGCGCTGGCCCTTGTCGTCAATTCAGCCTATAATGCGGGCAGAAACTCAATTAATAAATGGATGCCCGTCCCTTGACATCCGTCGTTGAGGAGGCTGTCATGTTGAAGTTCTTTCTGCTTCTTTTTGCAGCAACTCTGTTCACTCTCGCTCCTGCGTGCGCGTTTGCGCGTGCGCAACAGCAGGCTCCGCCACAAGCGCCAGCTGAGGCTCAACCGGCTGCTCCGGCCCCGGCAACTCCTTCTGGTCCCATGGCTCCAGACGCTAAGAACCCTGTGAAGCCCACTCCTCAAGTGTTCGCCAAAGCCAAGGCTCTGTTCAACATGGACTGTGCAATGTGTCACGGAGAGAACGGCAACGGCCAGACCGACGTGGCCAAAAGCATGGGCCTTTCGCTCGACAATTGGACCAGTGCGAAGACGCTAGCCGCCAAGCCCGACGGTCTGTTGTTCGACACCATCCGCACAGGAAAGGGCAAAATGCCCCCCGAAACCGCGAGCCGTGCAGACAACGCGGCCGTATGGGGCCTCATCCTTTACATTCGCAGCTTCTCTCAATCGCAGCCGGCTGCCGGCAGCAGCGCGAAATAAGCGCAGAGGCGCGGAAGAACTTGATCATTGTGCAGGCTGGCCACGCACAGATCCCACGCCAGGAAGGTGCAGCCAAAGGCGCGCGCCGCAGGTGGTCTGACGCCAGCAGCTGCCCATTGTTCAGCCGGTGATGGTCATTACAGGACAAGGCGCGTTTGCCACGATGTGAAATGCACCCGACAGCCGCGGTTGCAGCCACTGGTGCGAACTCTTCCGAAGCGCCAGCACCAACAGGTCCACGGAAGAACCATGTATGTAATCCAAGATGCGGCGGTGAGCCCTGCCCGTCTCGATGGCCCCTTTCGGGTCGAGAGCTTCCCAAGCCTCGCCGGGAAGAACGCTCTCCAGAGTTGTCGTGAGATGCTCCCGAATCTCCTTCATCCGCCCCGGATCTTCCATGTCTTCGGGATGGGCGACGTGCAGCACATCCAGGCGTGCATGGAATGTCTGTGCCATCGCCTTGGCGTAGGCGGCCCCGCGCACGGATGCCGCAGACAGGCCGGTTGCAAAGAGGATGTGGCGGAACGGCTGCGTTCCAGGCTGCAAAGCGGGTACATCCGGGCCAACGGTCAATGACGGCCCGTCAGTAGCGCGCAGGACTCGTTCCGCGACCGATCCGATGATGCCCCGTTCCACCCTGCCGCGGCCATGCGTTCCCAAGACGAGGAGCGAAGGCGCGTTCTCCATCGCAAGGCGCGGAATCTTCTCGCGCGGATCGCCGTCCAAGAGCACTGGAACCACCCGCTTTGCACCTTCCCCAAAGCGCTGCGCCACGGCCGCCAGGGCGCTCTCCAATTCTCTGCGCTGTGCGCTCTTTTGAGGCGGGTTGGATTCCGCCTCCACCTCCTCGGCCGCCTGGGACAGGAGAAACGCGTGCGCCACCATCAAATCGGCATCGAAATGGCGCGCCAGCAAGGACACATACCGCCCTGCATTCTCAGAGTACGAGGAAAAATCCGTAGCGTAGATTACCGCCTTGGGTGGTAACTGAACAGCATTGACGGGAACATCCATGCGCGAGTATTTCCTTCCTCTTTGGGATCGATCTTCTTTGTGCTCCTGTTCTCCACGCTTGCATTCCGGAAGGCGAAAGCGCTCCCTTGTCTTGGAGTTGAGAGTAGTGGCCCTGTTCATCGTACTACGTCCCTTGCATCATGGGGCAAACGCGCGGCCTGGGTCGAAATGCCTTCGGCAAGCCTGTGCGCGCGGCCAAAATGCGGAGCCGAATCGGCCCGCAACACAACGCGGACTTGAGCCACTGCGAGCAACCCCGACGCAGTGGAACCAGCGACCCCGCTGTCAAGCTCTGTTCGGCTGCGATGATAAAATTTAGGCCTTGGAGGGCATATGCCTGAACCATTATGTGATATCGGCCTCATCGGCCTCGCTGTCATGGGGCAAAATCTTATCCTTAACATGAACGACCACGGCTTTAAAGTAGCAGCTTTCAACCGTACCGTATCTAAAGTGGATACTTTCCTGGCCAACGAGGCCAAGGGAACGCAGGTGGTGGGCGCTCACACCATGGAAGAGTTTATCGGTCTGCTCAAGCGGCCGCGCCGCGTGATGCTGATGGTCAAGGCCGGCGATACCGTGGACGAGATGATTGGCCACGTGCTGCCCTACCTGGAGCCGGGCGACATCATCATCGACGGCGGCAACTCGCTCTATACCGACTCCACCCGGCGTAGCAAGGATCTGGCCGCAAAGGGCATTCTGTTCATCGGCACCGGCGTCTCGGGCGGCGAAGAGGGTGCGCGCAATGGCCCCTCGATCATGCCCGGCGGCAATCCTGCCGCCTGGCCGCATGTGAAACCCATCTTCCAGGCCATCGCTGCCAAAGTCGAGGACGGTACGCCCTGCTGCGACTGGGTGGGCGAAGACGGCGCCGGGCACTTTGTCAAGATGGTCCACAACGGCATCGAGTATGGCGACATCCAGGTGATCTGCGAGGCCTACGACCTGCTGCACCGCTGGCTGGGACTGAACAACGACGAACTGCACAACGTCTTCACGGAATGGAACCAGGGCGAGTTGGACAGTTATCTGATCGAAATCACCAGCCACATCTTCGCCAAGAAGGACGAGGACGGCCAGCCGCTGGTGGATAAGATCCTGGACACCGCGGGCCAGAAAGGCACCGGCAAATGGACAGTGATCAGCGCGCTTGACCTCGGCCAGCCCGTCACATTGATCGGCGAGTCGGTGTTTGGGCGCTGCCTGTCGGCACTCAAGGAGGAGCGCGTGGAAGCCTCCAAGATCCTGCGCGGGCCTAAGGTGAAGCCTCCCGCGGGTGACCGCGCCGCCCATATTGAGAATGTACGCCGCGCGCTTTATACCTCGAAGATCGTC